>JBDTUW010000109.1:0-9052 GCA_040007555.1 Acidobacteriota bacterium
ACGCCAGTGGCAGCATTGGTTTTCTCCCTCGAATCACCCTGTCAATCTGTTAATAGGCGTTCGATTCGGCTATTGTGACCTCGCCCCCCTTGCTCAGGCGCCTTCAATTGCCGGAAAGCAGTTGATGTAACTTTCAACTTAATCGAGCTCCTTGTCCCACGAGGTCGACAAGGAGTCTGAGGATCAGGAAATGCGTCGCCAAAAATTGACACGAAGAGAGTTTGTAGAGAAATCGGCGGGGATCACGGCTGCTGCCATGATTGTTCCTCGCCACGTCTTAGGCGGCCCGGGATTTCTGGCTCCCAGTGATCGTCTCAACATCGCAGTTGTGGGCGCCGGGGGACAAGGAGCTTCGGACGCGTCCGAGTTAGTCGCCGGGGGACAAAACATCGTCGCCGTGGCCGATGTCGATTTTGGATACGTGGACAGGGCGATGATTCGTCGCCTCAAGGACAGAGAGGGCAAGCCCGTTCAGGCGGGCGTCAATCTTCAGACGGCCTATGCAAAAGCAAAGCGTCATAACGATTTTCGCAAAATGCTCGATGAGCAGAAGGATATCGACGCCGTCGTAGTGGCCACGCCGGATCATCTGCACGCGGTGGTTGCAAAAACCGCGATGGAACATGGCAAGCATGTTTATTGCGAGAAACCCTTGACCTATACCGTGCATGAGGCGCGCGTGCTGCGCGAAACGGCGAAACGCACTGGTGTAGTGACTCAGATGGGAAACCAGGGACACTCGAGCGAAGGGGCTCGACTCATTAACGAATGGATCGAAGCAGGGTTAATCGGCCCCGTTAGAGAAGTTGACGTCTGGACCAATCGACCTATCTGGCCCCAGGGTGTGCCGCGCCCCCGCAAGGGAGCGAGTACCTTTGAGGAGGAGAGCGAACGCTGGAGCCAGGGCCGCGTTGCGCAGGAGATCGCGGCGGCATTCGTCGGCGATTACCCAATCCCAAGCGGTCTTGACTGGGACTTGTTCCTCGGACCAGGCCCCAACATCCCGTACCATCCGATCTATCATCCATTCAACTGGAGAGGTTGGGTCGACTGGGGTACCGGGGCTATTGGCGATATGGCCGCGCACCTCATGGATCACCCCTATTGGGCGCTTGGCTTGACCTATCCAACAAGCATTGAGGCGACGTCCACGCCGTTTGGGCTCGGGGAAAAGCGGCAGCAGGCGAGCTATCCGCTGTCGACACGTGTCACCTACGAATTTGCCGCACGCGACAAACAGCCTCCTGTCAGAATGACCTGGTACGATGGTGGTCTGATGCCACCGCGGCCGACGGTTCTCCCGGATGAAGTGGTGCTCACGCGTAGTGGAGGAGTGGTGTTTATTGGCGAGAAGGGGGTGCTTCTCCACGAGACCTATGGCAAGAACCCGCGGCTTTTTCCCGCCCAGCTCATGGAGCAGGCTGCCAAGGTCCCGAAGCGTTATCCACGGATTGAAACGAATGAAAGGAATGACGCCAAACATCGGATGAACTGGGCCCAGGCGGCAAAGGGGCAAGGCAAATCAGTCAGTCCCTTCGAGTATTCCGGCCCGCTGACCGAGACGATGCTGCTTGGAATCGTCGCTTTGCGGAGCGAACAGGGCGTGAAGATTTACTACGACGGTGCGACCGGACGAATTACCAATTCGCCCGCTGCGAACGAATTACTTCGTCGCGAATACCGCGCCGGCTGGATCCTCTAGCATATCGTCCTCTGTTGACCCCGGTCTTGCGGTCAGGGTAGCGGCAGGCTGACGGGCCGTCCGCTCTTTACCGAGCGCCGGGCAGCCTCGACGATCTGCATGACGTCAACGTTGAACTCCGGACTGACCATTCCGTCGATTGGCTGTTTTGTGCGGATGCGACCGACAAAGTACGAGACGGGCTCGCGGCGGTCCTCCGCAAGAGCTCCCAGCTTTGTCTCTTCCCGTTGATTGCCAATAAATATCTCGACACGATTGCGGCTCACCGAGACACTCCCCTTGTCGCCGAACACCTCAACATCTTGAAAGCTCCGGGGGAGGTCCCACGAACCCTCAATGATTCCTACTCCGTTGTCAGCGAAGGTTCCGAGCACCGTTGCACTAGTGTTGGTTTTATAGACATCGGGGCGCGTGTGAGTTGTGACGGCGAATACGGTCTTTGGCAGACCCAAATACCATCTCCACCAAACACCTCCGTAGCAGGTGAAATCCATGAGCGCGCCGCCGCCACGACTTTCGTCGTTGAGCCAGGTCCAGAAGTTCTGGCCGCGCACATCTGAGGCGTTGCGCGGCGCGGGCCCCCCATGGCCAATGATCGTTCTCACTCGCCAGACTTTCCCGAGCTTTCCACTCTGGGCCACGTCGTAGCCGGAATAATTCTCCGGCCACCAGGCCATTTGATAGTTGATCATGAGCTTGATGTCGTGTTTACGCGCGAGAGCAAGCATCTCCTTCGCTTGATCGTAAGTCGCCGCCATGGGCTTTTCAAACATGAGATGGATGCCACGTGTCGCACAGGCCTTGGTGATCTCGAGGTGTCGATCGTTCTCGACAAAGGCCCACACGGCTTCGGGCTTTTTCTCGTCAAGGAGCTTGCGGTAGTCATCATAAATCGGAATACCAGGCGCGGCCTTTCCCGCCTCTTCACGGAGAGCGGCAACCTGATCAGAAATTCCGACCAGCTCAATACCCTCCATTTTTGCGATATTCCTCAGATGACCCCACGCGTGCGAGTGGATAACGCCAACGATGGCGAGACGGAACTTCGCCGGACTCGCGCCTTGCTGCGCGCGCGTGGTCCGAATCGGTACGAGCAATGGAAGCGTCCCGAGGATGAGAAGCAACGTCACGCCATAAAGAGTGCGGCGATGAATACCAGGTCTAGTGCTCATTATTTTTGTAGAGATTGGAAGAAAGAGAAGCCCGTGTCTGATACGTCCCAGCAGACGATCAAACACGGGCAATTATCGCGCGTTGCAAGTTTCTAGCGGCGCGCAACCAACTTTTCGCGTCGCGGATCAAACTGCAGCACCTCATGCTGTCGATAAGCATCGACACCCATGCGGATTGCGGTCATGGCCTTGTATCCAAGGTCTGCCGGGAAGTTTGGCTCCTGGCGGCTGCGAACCGCATCGATGAAGTTCTCCATGTGGGGATGCGTGCCTCTGGCCTGTGTCTTCACTTCGATCTCCAGCTGGTCCTTACCAGTTGTCTTCTGGAAATCCGTGAGGAACTCCCTGTCAGGAATGACCTGAATCGTGGAGTTATTCAGGCTCTCACTGTCTTCGGCCAGCTTGATCGTTCCCTTTGATCCATGAATGACGAGCGGCGCTCCGACGCCACTGGCCACCGAGCATGCCAACTGAATCGTAAAGCTTGGATAGTCGACATTCAGGAAGAAGGTATCGGGTACCTCGCGGTCCTTCTGCACGAAGATCCCGCCCGAGGCAGTAACCCGATCCGGGAACTGCGGTCCAATGGTCAGCAGCAGCGGTGAGATCGTGTGATAGAAGAGGTCTGTCGCGATCCCCCCCGAATAATCCCAGTACTTGCGCCACCGGAAATATCGCTCGAGGTCGAAGGCTCTCTTGGGGGCAGGACCGAGAAACGCCTTCCAGTCAAGGGTCTTCTCGTTCGCCTCGGGGTCGATCCGGTAATTCCATTCGCCGTTCTTGTTCTTGTTTCGGCCAAAGCCACCGGATGCCCAGACAACGTCGCCGATCAGCCCGTCCTTGATCGCCTGCTTGGCCTTCCAGAAATGATCCATCGATGTGTATTGACTGCCGACCTGAAGCACTCGTTTGCTCTGACGAACTGCGTCGGCAATGTCCTTCGCCTCTTCGATGGTGTAGGTCATGGGCTTCTCAAGGTAGACGTCCTTGCCATTCTTGAGAGCGGCCATGGCGTGCTGGTGATGCCAGTGGTCCGGTGAGGCGATGACGACGACATCGATGTCGCTGCGACTGCAAAGCTCGTTGAAGTTGTGATAGACCGACTTCTCATCGACGCCAGTCTTTTCGCGTGCTTCTTGTTTGCGTTTGTCGTAGATATCGTTGACCGCGAGCAGCTGCACATCCGCTTTGTCCTTTGCCCGCGCGACGAGGTATCTAATGTGGGTATTCATGCGACCGCCGCACCCGACAAAGCCAACATTGATTCGGTCATTTGCGCCGAGAATGCGCCCAGGTACGAATGAGAACTTGCCCTTGGTTTGTGCTTTTGCGATGGCGGGGAGAATGGACGCCCCGGCGGCCACGGCAGCACCAGTTGTTCCCGCCTGTTTCAAAAAGTCTCTTCTTGATTTCTTGTCAGCCACGATAATCCCTCCGGATTCTGTCGGCACGCCGATGCTGTCGCGATCGGCGAAAATATCAGTCAACGGCCCACCAATTCGTCACACGATAGTGGTGTCACTAAGCGCATCTCGAGGCGATGGACTATCCTTAACGATCTCGCGCCCGAAAATATCTCGCGCTCGACATCTGGACTTTGGTTATTCGTATTCGATTTGCTTTTTTCCAACTGCACGAAGCTTACCATTACTCGACGCGCACGGGAAACGCCTTTCGAAGCCTACGCAAAATTTGGGGTCTGCCTACCTATGTAAACCTGCGATTCCTGCCTTACATTCGCTGCAGCATTCCTACCCCATCATCTGGCTGGACCGGCTCCTCATTTCACCGTCACCGGGTCATAGAACTTCCAACTCGATCTAAAATCACGCGAGAGGTTCTGTTTTGTCAGAATCGCCCGAACCATCTCAATGGGAATACGGTTCTCCCTGAGTATCGCATCGTGGAATGTACGATTCGTCATCTTGCCGGAATCCACCAACTCACGGTGCAGCGAGTGTATCTGCATGCCGCCGAGCAGGTAGGCTGCTTGATAGAGCGGACCATAGTTGCCGGCGAGTGAGCGTCGAACTTCTCCGACTGCGTTGTCCGGCTCATGCCCGACACGATTTACCAGAAGGTCGATGCATTCCTGCGGCGACATCTTTTCCATGTGGAACGACAGCGAGAAGATGATCCTCGCGCAGCGGTGCGACCGCCAGAAAAGCATTCCGATCCGGTCTTGTGGTGTTTTGGCAAATCCCCTGTCCCAGAGCAGCAGCTCCCAGTACAAGGCCCAACCTTCCATCCAGAACGGTGTGCTGAACAGGCTGCGG
The DNA here is from genome assembly GCA_040007555.1 of Acidobacteriota bacterium. Classification (GTDB taxonomy): domain Bacteria; phylum Acidobacteriota; class Blastocatellia; order RBC074; family RBC074; genus JANNRD01. Next base: position 5,151 of record JBDTUW010000109.1, read on the forward strand.
TAGGGCTTGTAGCGCGCCGTCATATAACCCTGTAGATGATGCCCGGGAATGAGTTCGTGCTGGACGGTCGCGCGGGAGAAATGCGGGTTATTGCCCCGCATGCTCATCATCTTCTGCTCGTGAGACATCGTATTAGTCGGATACGAGACCAGGATCACCTCGCCTCCGAGAAAGAACGGGCTGACAAGCTGGCGCTCCGGGGACATCATTTCCATTCGCCAACTTTCGCGAGCGAGCGGCGGGACTGTGACGAGATCATTCTTCTCGACATACTCGATCGCCTCGAGAGCAAGGTCGCGTATCATCTCCGGTTGCTTGCCGGGCTCGACGTAGGAGTTCTTGACCTCCTCCATCGCCTTGTGCCAGTCATCGCCGTGGCCCATCTCGCGCGATGCCTTCTTTAATTCGGCCTCGCACCAGTCCAGCTCTTTGTAGGCAATCGCGATCAGTTCCTCGGGCGTGTAAGGAATCATCTCGGCGGCAAGTTCCACCATCAGCGCTTCACGACCAATCGGGTCCCCAACGATGTCGCTGGTATCTCCTGCCCGCGGTGTGACCGATGAGCGGGGGCCGAGAGGAGGACCACCGCCGCCAGGTCCACTGGCCGCACCTCGCTGACCACCCTGCCCTAAGCCGCCTCCACGCCCGCCAGGCCGTACGTCCGCGAGGGTTGCAGCTCCATCCCTTGATCCAACTACCCTTTCACTCAAGTAGGCGGCGTAATTGCCAAGGGCCAGATCCACTGCCTTGTAAGGCTCATTAACCCACCAGGTAAAGAGCGGGTCGTAGGCATCGTAATAGGTAAACCAGGATCGAAGCGTCCCTCTCAGACTATTAACATTGGAGAGCGCCCTGTTCGCGACGGACCTTTTAAGCTTCCCCGGTACTTGAGCAATTGCCTCGACCTCCTTCCGAGCCATGTCGATCTGTTTGGTCACCTCATTGAGAGTACTCGCCGTTTTGGCCGAATCGATTCGCTCCATCCTGCGTCGAGCTTCTGAGAGCTGAATGATCGTCTGCCCAAATGGAACGAACGCGAGGATCTCAGCGCGCGCCTTACTCGATATCTCGAGCTGTTGTAGTTCATGCTCCAAATGGTATTTGAAGAGGATGTAATCGATCTTCCCATCCTGACTCATGCCGTCAAAGTTGAGCTTTGTGAGCAACGTCAGCCAGTCAGAATAGAATTGCTTTAGGCGACCCTGCAGGTTGTCAGACAAGTCGCTTGGATAAGACCTCGACACATTGCCGCGGTCGGCGACATATCGCTCGATCACGCTCCTCAGCTCGCTCTTTGACGCATCAATCTCTTCTATCCTGGGTGTGTCCTCTGCGAGGTAGCGCGGGTTTAACGAGGCGCTCACCGGGCCAATCAATTCGCGCGAGGCCGTTGTCGCGAGTGCAAGGACAACTATAGCAACCAGCAACTTCCTCAGGATGAACATCGCCATTTTTCTCCTCAGTCTTACAGATGTTTTTTGGCAGATATTGTTTTGGCAGATATTGTCTTGGCAGAAAGTTTCAGCAAGCGCCTTCGGCAAAATGCAACCGCGCTGTTTTTTCGCTGGATCGCAACTACCTTGAAAGGTCCAGCAGGTTCGCCAGATGCTCCTTCCACAGCTCGGGTAGCGAATGCGTGCCGTGCCCGCGCGTGCGTTCGCTAATCGGGAGGAGGATTAACTTGCCGCGCTTGACCCTTTTGATCTCGCGTTCGACGATTCCCAGCTCTGGCGGGTTCACCTGGTCATCCGCTGAGTTGATTGCCACGAGAGGGGCCTTGATGCTCTCGAGCGCCGGCGACGGATCATAATCGCGGGACGCGTCGAACTGGTAAAGCATGTCATTGGCGTCACGTGCCGCCACGAGCGACTGCACCTGGCTGTCAAAGAGCTTATCGGCGACCTCCCGCGACGGCGCCTGCTTCTGCTGCTGCAACGGACTGCTGGACATGAACATGAGCGCGTAGACCGCCCCGGTTAAGCCGCGAAGCGGTTGACTGTCGTACTCCCCACCCTTCCAGGCGGGGTCGTTCCGGATCGAGTCCATAACCATCCGCCGAATCATCCGGTTGCGCCCGGCGATCTGAACCGGAAGGCTTGCGAGCGGCATTAGTGCGTCCATAAAGTCTGGATATTTCTCGCCCCATATCCAGCTATGCATCCCGCCCATAGAGGTACCCATGACGAGCCGCAAATGGTTGACCCCGAGTTTCTCCGTCAACAGCCGGTATTGAGCGGTCACCATGTCGTTGTAGTTGTAGTGTGGGAATCGCGCGCGCAGCCCATTGCTTGGCTTCGAGGAATCGCCATGCCCAATCCCGTCCGGAAGAATGACAAAGAACCTGTCGATATCCAGAATCTGACCCTTGCCAAAGAGGGTTCCCGCAAACTGATTCGAGAGAAATTGGGCACCCGTGCCGCCGGTGCCGTGCATTATCAATACTGCGTTGAGGACTCTTCCGGATGAGTCTCGATCAGGCTTGCCGAGCGTGCGGTAATGGAGCTTCAGTTGACGAAGGGTCTCGCCGCTTTCAAAGCGAAAATCTTCGATGATGAAGTCACCAGACTCGGGAGCAGGCGGCTGCGCCAAAACCGAGCTTTCGGCCAGAAAAAGGAGGAGACCAAGGACAAAACCCGCGTTTTTCAACAGTTGAACCATCGGCTCTCCCCGAAAACTTGAGGTCTTGAAAGGTCCGGTAGCCGTGAATGACTCACAGGCCTTCGCGAAACGCTGCGCGTGCTTAGTCGTTGTCATGACAATCGCGATGATCCATCGAGCGGATGCCTAGTATTGCTGCAGATTGCGATTTAATCAAACCCGGACAATAAGCCGGACAATAGGTGGATACGCTCGCTCTACGCACCCCCCGGGCCTTGCGTTCTAATGCGTGCTCAACATTTTCGAAATTCTGAGAGCTTTATTTGGACAAACTTTCCAATTTGATGCAATGCTTCACCTCCGACTCGGTTCTAATGTGATGCATTTCGTCGGTTGGCAATTCCCCCCGCTTGACAGGCCTCACCCTGCTGTTCATAATCCCGTTTGACGCTAACGAGGAAGAATCGTCAAATGTGACCGGTCTTGGAAGTCCCTTTCCGAACCTACTCAGTTAGCCCCTCTGCTGGGACGAAATACCTACAAGCGTTGTTCTCAATATCGCAGACCTTCTGCACGTTGACATTATTCTGTCCAGATTTCTGGTTGCCGGAGTTTCGCGTCCTTTCCGGCAATCGTGACCCGATGAATGCGAGTGGCCTCTTGCAGCACCACTCGTCCTCAAGACTAAGGAAGGGATCAATGAGTACCAGAATGAGAGCCCTATTTGCGAACGGCTTGATGGCGGGACTGCTGCTTGCGGCAATTTCGACCATCGGTCTCGCGCAATCCGACAACACACAGATCAGCGGTTTCGTCAAAGACCAGTCCGGCGCGGTTATCGCCAATGCCAAGGTTTCGGCAAAGAATGAAAACAATGGACTCGAGAGAAGCGCAGTGACCAATGGCGAAGGCTATTACGTCATCACGCAGCTACCGTCCGGGTTTTATACCGTGACGGTCGAAGCCAATGGATTCAAGCTCTACAAAGAGAGCAACAAGAAGGTAGACCCAAACGTGCCCGCGAAACTTGACGTTTCACTCCAGACCGGACAGGTCAGTGAGACCGTCAATATCACAGCGTCGACGGTCAGTGTGCAAACAGAATCTGGGGCGCTCACCAAGTTGGTGGACGAACAGACCATAAAAAACACCCAGCTCAATGGCCGTAACCCGCTATTGCTGGCAGTTTTGAAACCGGGTGTGCTGGGGGGGTCGCTTGGTGGCAACAGCTTCGGCCTGACGACCGCCGGCCAGGTCATCAACGGCGCGCGGACCCAGGACACACTGATCACGTTTGACGGCGC
>JBDTUW010000110.1:0-9004 GCA_040007555.1 Acidobacteriota bacterium
CGGCCTCGTAGGTCAGTGTACCGCTGCGGGAGACGACGCCGACGCGACCCTCGAGGTGGATGCGACCGGGCATGATGCCGACCTTGCATTTTCCTGGAGAGATGACGCCGGGGCAATTGGGCCCGATCAACCGGGCACCGCGAGAATTGACGTACTGGAAGACCTTCACCATATCAAGAGTGGGAATTCCCTCGGTGATGCAGATGATGAGCGCGACGCCGGCATCGGCAGCTTCCATGATGGCATCCGCGGCAAACGGGGGTGGGACATAGATGACGCTGACATTGGCGCCAGCCTCTCGGACGGCATCCTCGACGGTATTGAAAACGGGAATGCCTTCGTGAGAAGTGCCACCTTTTCCTGGGGTGATGCCGGCGACGACAGTGGTGCCGTAATCGCGCATCTGGAGCGCGTGAAAAGTCCCCTCCTTGCCGGTCAACCCCTGGACGGCGAGCCGGGTCTGGCGATCAACGAGAACACTCAAAATCTCCTCCTGTGGCCTGCTCTTCCATCCGGTGGGCCCGTGACGGCGTTGGGGGCAGGGTCTCGAAAATGGATTAGTGGTTCAGAGCTAGAGTTTAGGATGGGAGAATACCACAGCGGCGCGAGCGCTCGCCAGACGAGGTTCGCCGGCACGAGCGGTCTCGAATTCCATCTATCCTCATCTACTTATTTTGCCTATGTCAGTGAACACTTACTGACTCACTTGCACATCGGACGGGATTCATGGTAAGTAAGTGCGTGCTTACTTACCGAGCCCATGGGCGCGTGACCGGTAAAGCGGCTGTGGGCTCATTGTCGAAACGAAGAATATAGGCCGTCATTCGGCCGGCGGTGACAAAAAGATCAGCATGGGATTAAAGAATCTGGAAGAGAAGCCGGCGCCCCGAATGACTGCCGAGGCCCGCCGGCTGCAGATCGTCGATGTCGCGATCAGCCTCTTTTCACAAAAGGGCTTCCGTGGCACGACGACCAAGGAAATCGCCCTCGCCGCCGGCGTCAATGAAGCAATCATCTTCCGGCATTTCGCGACAAAAAAGGACCTCTATTCCGCCATCCTCGATCAGAAGGCCTGCTCACTCAGTGCACAGGATCTTGAGTATACAGTCGAGGAGCTCATGAATCGCAAGGACGACCGAGCTGTCTTTCAGTCGATCGCCGTCCATATTCTCGAAACCCACGAGCAGGACGACGCCTTCATGCGCCTCTTTCTCTATAGCGCACTCGAAAAACACGAACTCGCGGATATGTTCTACCGCAACCACATCAGCAACCGCTACCGGCGCCTCGCCGGTTACATCGAACAAAGAACCAAGGATCGCGCCTATCGTCCGGTCGATCCAATGACCGCCGCACACGCGTTTATTGGCATGATCGTCTACCACGCTCAGCTCAATAAGTTCTATGGCCGCGAGCTCCTCAATATTTCAAATCAGGAAGCTGCGAAACGCTTCACCGAGATCTTCCTCGGTGGAACCCTCGCCCCTTCTGTCAAGCGCCCGCCTCGTGCCAAACGGATGAGGCAGGTCATCCCAGTTGAGTAATAGACACCCTCTCCGTGACGGACTTTCCTATGAGTAATCGTTCATCGCTATTGGAATCGGACATCCCCAAGGAGACCCCGGTGGCCCGTCCAACAACTGTCCCACGCAGTTCACGACGGATTCGTCTCGTGGTTCTCCTGCTCCTCGGTTTGATCATCATCGCCTCGGCCTGGGCCTTTGTCAGAAGCCGCCGTAATGCGGTGCCGGCAAACGCAACCGCCAGCGGGATTGCACCAACACCCGATCAGCTGCCAGTCGATGTCACTACCGTCGCCGCAATCTCCCGCGCCTCTTCGCGTTCGGTCGAAGTGGTGGGGTCATTGACAGCCGACGAGGAGGTGATCGTCTCTGCCCAGGTGGCAGGCGAGCTCTCGACGCTGAGCGTTGATTTTGGCAGCTTTGTTAAGCAGGGCCAGGTCATCGCGCAGATCGATCGCCGTGACGCACAACTCAAACTCGCGCAAGCTCAGGCGATACTCAATCAGACGATGGCTCGCCTCGGCATGAAGGAGGGAGCGGCATACGATCCACTGCAAAATGCCGATGTTCGAGTAGCCAAGGCACAGCTTGATTGGGCACGGCTGGATCTCGATCGGGCGACCAGACTCATCGAAAATGGTGACATCGCGCGTTCTGTTTACGATCAGTCCGTCATCAACCATCAACTTGCCGCAGCGCGTTATCAGGCAGCACTTGATCAGGTGCAGCAGCAGCTGGCGCTCGTCGAACAGCAGCGCGCCGCGGTGGACCTCGCGAAGAAGGGTGAGACCGACACCATCGTGCGGTCTCCCATAAGCGGCGCGGTCAAGGAGAAACACGCGAGTCGCGGTGCCTATCTACCGGTCAACGGCAAGATCGTCACGCTCGTACGCCTCGATCCACTTCGAGTTAGAGCGGATATTCCCGAGGCGTCAGCCGCGGCCGTGCGGGTTGGTCAGATGACTTCGTTCACTGTGGACACATTCCCCGGCAGGACATTTGCCGCTCGTGTCGCGCGCATCGGGCCATCGCTCAACGAACAGACGCGCGCCCTGACGATCGAGGCTGAGTTCAGCAATCCCGGCAACCAGCTTCGACCGGGAATGTTTGTCCGCTCGCAGGTGGTGGTCAACCAGAACGCCAAAGCCATACTCGTCCCACAGAAAGCCGTTACTTACGCCGCCGGAATCTCGAAGGTGTTCATCATCGATAACGGAACGGCTACCGAGCGTCTGGTCAAGACCGGCGCCTCCGATGGTGACCTGATCGAGATTCTCGAAGGCGTCGCAGAGGGTGAGGTCGTCGCAAGCAGCAATCTGGACAGGCTGCAAACGGGAACCAAAATCAGACGGTAGCCCCGAGCGAAGTAGAGGGCAGGAACAATGCAAAAACTGGCAGAAATATGCGTCCGGCGCCACGTGTTCGCCACGATGCTCATCATGGCGCTTGTCGTCATGGGGATATTCTCCTACAACCGCTTGACGGTTGAGCGATTCCCACGGGTCGAGCTACCGACGATCATCGTTACGACGCGTCTTCTGGGCGCCGCTCCGCAGGAAATCGAGACGGAGATAACCGACAAAATCGAGCAGTCGCTGAATACGATCAGCGGTATTGACGAGTTGCGCTCGATTTCCACGGAGGGCGTCTCGCAGGTGATCGTCACCTTTCTTCTTGATCGCGAGCTCGACTCCGCCGCCCAGGACGTCCGAGACAAAATCAATACGGCGCTGCCACTGCTTCCGCAGAGTATTGACCAGCCTACGGTCGAAAAGCTCGATCCCGACGCGTCGCCGATTATGACGATCTCGGTCGCCTCGAATCGCTCAGTGCGCGAGATGACCGAATACGCGGATAAGGTCCTGCGCCGGCAACTCGAATCTATCAGCGGAGTCGGACAGATATTGATCATTGGCGGCCGGAAGCGTCAGATCAACGTCGTCCTCGATGCCAACAAACTTCGCGCCTATAACCTCACCGTGTCTCAGGTCAGCCAGGCCCTTCAGGCACAAAATCTTGAGGTACCGGGCGGCCGCATCGAACAGGACCAGCGAACGCTGACGCTGCGGACACTGGGCCGACTGCAAAGCGTGCAGGAGTTCAACAATGTCGTCGTCTCGACGCGAGCTGGTTATCCAATCAAGGTCTCGGACATTGGGCATACCGAGGACGGTGTCGAAGATGAACTCAGCGCCGGCCGTCTGAATAATGAGCCCGCGCTATTGCTTCAGGTGCGTCGCCAGTCCGGAACGAATACGGTCGACGTCGTCGATGCGCTCAAGGAGAGGCTTGACGAGCTTCGCAAGGTGCTGCCACCCGGGTACGTCGTTGACATCGTCCGAGATCAGTCGACGTTCATTCTGGCTTCGTTCCATGCGATCCGGGAACACCTTATTCTCGGCTCCATCCTTGCCGCGCTGGTCGTGCTCCTATTTATGCAGAATCTGCGCGCGACGATCATCGCGGCGATCGCGATCCCGACGTCACTGATTTCGACGTTCGCGGCGATGGACTACTTCGGTATCACGCTCAACGGACCGAGCATGCTGGGACTAACGCTTTCGGTTGGTATCGTCATCGATGACGCCATCGTCGTGCTCGAGAACATCTTTCGTTACATTGAAGAGAAAGGATATTCGCCTTTTCAGGCGGCGATCGAGGCGACACGCGAGATCGGGCTTGCGGTCATGGCAACGACTCTCTCGCTGGTGGTCATCTTTCTTCCAACAGCGTTCATGCCGAGCATTGCAGGTAAGTTCTTCAAAAGCGTCTCCCTGACGATGGCGTTCGCGATCCTGGTGTCGCTGCTCGTCAGCTTCACGCTGACCCCGATGCTCAGCTCACGTCTGCTCAAGCGGCTCAAGCGAGGCACGGGAGACGACGCATTTCCTGCCACTACGCCCCTGAAGAAGCCGGTGTCAGTCGCGTCGCACAACTCAAAAGACTCCTTCATTTTCCGCAATCTCGATCGCTTCTACTCGAGATTGCTCGAGCTCGCCTTGAGACATCGAGCCATCGTCTCGGTCCTCGCGCTCCTGACGAGCGTGTCGATAGTCCCGCTGTTCATTTATGTCGGAAAGGACTTCTTCCCGATTGATGATCAGGACGAGTTCGAAGTGTCGATTCGCGCAGCGGAGGGCACTTCGCTCAAAAAGACGCTCGAGGTCGCGTCGCAGATCGGCCAGGAAATACGCACACTGCCCGCCATCAGGTACACGCTGACGACGATCGGCGACAACCCACAACAGTGGCCCAATCTCGCAAGAATCTATGTCCGGATGACGCCTCTCAACGAGCGAAAGGTCACTCAATCCGAGATCATGGGCCGAGCTCGCGACGACATTCTCAAGAAATATGGATCGCAGTATCTGCGGATTTCAGTCGTACCCGTCGCAGCCTTTGGAGGCAATTCAGCACAGAACGCGGATGTTGCATTCATGCTTCAAGGACCTGATCTAGAAAAACTGAATGAGTATTCACAAGCACTCCTCAATAAACTGAAGGCCACGCCCGGAGTGGTTGATGCGGACACGTCATTGATCTTCGGGAAACCCGAGCTCCGAGCGCGTGTTGATCGGTCGAAAGCTGCCGACCTCGGGGTTAGCATGGCTGACATCGCGCGCAGCCTGCGGTTGCTCGTCGGCGGTGATCAGGTTTCAACCTATAACGAAGGGGGCGAGCAGTACGAGGTGCACGTCCGCGCCCAGGACAGCTTTAGAACCGACGTTCGCGGCATCATCCAACTCAATGTCCCATCGAGTCGCGCTGGCAGCATCGGTCTCGACAGTGTCGTACAGCTCGAGGAGGCCACCGGACCAACGCAAATTGAACGCGTCGCGCGCCAACGCCAGGTCATGCTGACGGCGAATCTCAAGCCAGGTTCTTCGCAGAGCGACATCATCGAGCTGCTGAATCGTGAGCTGAAGACCCTCAAACTGCCAGCCGATTATGTTGCGGGTCTCGCCGGAAGAACGAAGGAACTGGGCAGAACCATGAACGGATTCATCATGGCGTTCGCGCTCTCTTTCATCTTCATGTACATCGTTCTTGCAGCCCAGTTCGAATCTTTTATCCATCCGATTACGGTGCTGCTGGCGCTGCCCCTGAGCGCGCCTTTTGCGATTCTTTCGCTGATCATCGCCGGTCAAAGCTTCAATATGTTTACGGCACTCGGTCTGCTGGTGCTCTTCGGGATGGTCAAGAAGAATTCGATTCTTCAGATTGACCATGCGAACGGGTTGCGGGCTAAAGGCATGGAGCGCCACGAGGCATTGATTCAATCGAGCCGGGATCGTCTCCGGCCAATTCTCATGACAACCATCGCATTCGTCGCCGGCATGGCGCCACTTGCTGTTAGCTCCGGTGCAGGAGCCGGCATCAACCGGTCGACGTCCGTGGTGGTCATCGGCGGCCAGTCGCTTTGTCTGCTACTGACACTGGTCGTGACTCCTGTCGCCTACTCACTCTTTGACGATGCCGCCAACTCCTCACTTTGGTCGCGAATAGGTGCGGTGTGGACTGACTGGACGTCGTGGCTGCGTCGACGGACTGCTGCAGCAACTTCGTCGTTTTTCAGTCTCTTCAGCAAGTAGAGGAGACCCGTCATGCCTCTTTATCTGACAGAAGCAAACGTCACCGATCTCCTCGACATGCCAACTGCGCTCGAAGCCGTGGAGCGCGTGCTCAAGGCACAGTCGACGGGCGATGCGACCAACGAATCCCGCCGTCGTGTCCGCGCCGGAGGAACCACGCTCCACGTCATGAGCGGCGCAGTCAACGGAACTCCAGGGGGCTTTCTTGGACTTAAGGCCTACACGGTAGCCCGCGGCAAGGCTCGATTTTTTGTCAGCCTTTTCAGCGCCGAAAGCGGTGAGCTGCTTGCATTTATTGAGGCCGATCGACTCGGGCAGATGCGCACCGGGGCGGCCAGCGGAATCGCCACCAAATACCTGGCGCGGACCGGTGCGCATTCTGTCGCTATGTATGGCACCGGTTGGCAAGCCCGCAGCCAGCTGGCGGCGATCTGTTCGGTCCGAAAAATAGACGAGGTTCGCGTTTTCAGTCGCAGCGCCGCAAACCGCGACAGCTTCTGCGCTGCGATGAAGGAAGAACTACAGCTGGAATCGATCACCGGCGTGGAGCAACCGCAGGACGCGGCGGACGGAGCGGATATCGTCGTGACAATCACGAGCGCTCGCGATCCCGTCGTCGCTGCCGAGTGGCTCGCCCCCGGAGTTCATATCAACGCAGCTGGCGGCAATTCCCTGCTCCGCCGGGAGCTCGATGACGAGACCATCAAGCGAGCTTCCCTGGTAACCGTGGACTCAATCGACCAGGCGAGGATTGAAGCGGGTGAGCTTGTTACCGCCGTCGAAAAAGGCGTCCTGACCTGGGAGCGAGTGCGAGAGCTGCGACAAGTGGTCAACGGAGAGATTGGACGCAGATCAGCAGCTGAGATGACCATCTTCAAGTCTTTAGGGCTCGCCATCGAGGACGTCGCGACCGCGGCTGCCGTCTATCAACTGGCCCTCGAGCGAAAAGTCGGAAAAGAGTTCTGAATAATGAATAGCACAAAGGCACGAATCGTTTTGGTATTGGTAGCGGGTTTCCTGCTATCGCAATCAGCCCTCGGTCAGGGAGCAACGACCGGAAACTCGCAGTCCCCTGAAAGAGAGCAACGCGTCGGAGTCGATCTCACGCAACGGGTACGCCTGACGTTACGTGATGCGATCACGATGGCGCTCGAGAACAACCGTGACATCGAGATTGAGCGCCTTAACGTCAAACTGAATGAGTTTGATCTGCGCGCCGCAAACGGGACTTACGATCCGGCGCTGCTGGCGAGCATCTATTACGATCGCCGCAACACTCCGACTGCGAATCTGCTCGCCAGCGGGGCTGGCGGCTCAACACTGACTGACAATGTCTTCGGCAATGCGAATCTGACGCAGAAGCTGCCCTGGCAGGGCGGAAACCTCCAGGCGGTGTTTGACAATAACCGATCGACAACAAACAACACCTTTAATGGTCTCAATCCACAGAACCTGACGACGCTGACGTTTACTTACACGCAGCCGTTGTGGAGAAACAGAACCATCGATCAGCCTCGCCGTCAGATCAGGATCGCGAAGAAGCGACTCGACCTTTCGGACAGCCAGTTTCGACAGCGTGCAGTAGAGATCATCGCCACCGCGCAGCGCGCCTACTGGGAGCTCGTCTTTGCGCGTCGCGACCGCGATATCAAGCGCGAATCGGTCGACCGCGCACAAACACAACTTGAACATAACCGTCGTCTGGTTGAGGCAGGAATGCTGGCACCCGCTGATGTTACCTCCGCCCAGGTCGAAGTTGAACGCAGGACCGACGAGGCCGAGGCTGCTCTCGAGGCGATTCAACGCGCCGAGAACGCCCTCAAGGGTCTTCTGCTGCAGCCGAGCAACAGCGATCAGTGGCGCGCTTCCTTCGAGCCGGTGGAAGTGCCCCAGGTAGAGAAGGCCATTGAGATACCGCTCGCAGACGCGCTCAAACTGGCCTTCAAGAACCGGCCGGAGACTGAACAGTTCCGGTTGCGAGCGGATTTGAATCGCGTTGATACCGACTTTTACCGCAATCAGGCAAAGCCTCAGATCGACTTTTTTGCGAGCTACGGGAGCGTCGGTCTTGCCGGTGTGAAGCGCGAGGGCGTAAACCCGATCACGGCAAGTAGTGCGGTGACATTTGAACGCCTCAATCAGCTGTCGGCTGTAGCAGGTTTGCCCCCCCTGCCGCCTTTCGCTAGCGGGGAGATTCCTCAACGGTTTATCGGGAGCTATGGGCAGAGCCTGACGAATTTGCTGGGGAACGATTTCAGGACATTCCGCGTTGGTGTAAACATCAATCTCGCTCTGAGAAATCGAACGGCAGAGGCTCAGGTTGGGCGCGCACTTGCCGAAGGCCAGCAGATCGTTACTCAGCGGGAACGGATGGACCAACAGATCGAGGTCGAAGTGCGAAATGCCCTTCAGGCAGTGGAAACGGCGCGGCGACGAGTTGAGGCGGCTCAAGGCTCCAGAACGTATGCTGACCTTCAGTATCAAAGCGAACAGCGAAAATTCGATGCCGGTCAATCGACCAACTTCCTGGTGCTCGATCGACAGAACGCTTTTTCCGCAGCCCAGGGACGTGAACTCAAGGCACTGACCGATTACACCAAAGCAGTTGCCGAACTGCAAAGAGCGCTCTCAACAACCCTCGCCAGTAACAGTGTCGAATTGAAGTAGCAGACAAAGGATCTCACGCGAAGTCCGCGAAAAGCGCGAAGGATCCGGAGAGGAATGACAGAAGGTAGGAGAGTTGGCCTGCGGCTCAGCCTTTTCTTCTTCTTCGCGTCTTTCGCGCTTTTTCGCGGACTTCGCGTGAGATATTCCTCTGAAATCTAGCCGCTCGAGTGGTTTCGCTGATTGTTGTGATGTTCGTTCCGTCGATGCTACTATTATTGTTTG
>JBDTUW010000111.1:0-8999 GCA_040007555.1 Acidobacteriota bacterium
CAGGGCAATGGGTTATCGCAGGGCAATGGGTTATCGCAGGGCAATGGGTTATCGCCGGACAATGGCCATTGCCTTGCTGCTCATTGTGTCGATGGCCGCTGTCTGGTGGCACGCAAGTGAGGCTGGCTCTAGTGCCAATCAGACAGGTGCAGAATTCTCGCCGCTTAGCATCAACCTGCAGTTTCAGAGGCCCTGGGAGAGGCGGGTCAAGCTGCAACGGGGGCAAGCCCTCGAAATATCGGTCAGTCTGCCGCAGCCTTCCAGATTACCCGCGCATGGCAGACTCCGCGTCAACTGGACACTCGTCGAGGAAACGCCAACGGCCGGCTCAACCGCTCTTCTTCCCACTGTGCTTTCGAGACCGGCAGATGCGTTCGGCATCTACACTGCTCCAACTGCCAACTGGACAAAAACCCTTCACGCTCTCGACACCGATCTCTACCTCGCCTACCGCGCACCGGTTACAGGTACCTATGAGCTGAAGGTCACTCCAGCGACCAATGAGCCGACGCCATTCGAGGGTTCACGCTGGCGGGAGGATGGCATTGCGCCGCAGGCCGTACCGTTCCCACGGGTCACGCCATGGCCAGCAGGGACTTCGGTGCCGCTCTCGATTGTTCTCGACCCTTTGAGCATTGACTCGAGCGACCCGACGGACATGCGCGTCGAGCTCGAGCCCAATGACACTCCCGAGATGGCTCAGGAGATTCCGCTTCCCGACGCAGACCCGGTTGGCGCCATGCGCATCACGGGCGGGGCCGATGATATCGAATACTTCGACAATGGACAGGTTGGCAAATCCGGTGACGACTGGTTTCGCCTGGTCTTTACCGGAAGCGAACCGCGACTCTTGACGTGCAATCTCATGATTCCCGATCACACGCTGGCGGCGCAGCTTCGCTTCTACTCGCGAGACGACCGCGGTGAATTGGTCGAGTACGTCGAGGGCCGCAACGAAAACGAACGGACCCATCAGCAGAACGAACAACACCGCGCAGCGATCAGCCGTTTGATCAAACCCGGGGGCACCTACTACCTGCGGGCAGAAGCAAACGCTCCCGGTTACGAGATCGAGTTGCGCGTTCTCAAACCGGCTCCATACGACGATCCACGACTGGCCGTCCGGCAGGCCATGTACGATCACCTCGGCCAGGTGGATGCGTGGCTGGCCAATCGTCCGCGCGGTGCCTCAGTCGAGCGTCGCATTCGTGACACCGGGAATCTTATGGGCACGCACTGCATGAGCTGCCACACGCAGTCGGGAGTCTGGGGACCGGCAGTACCCATTGAGAAGGGTTATCGCGTCGAGAATCTTCAAAGTTTTCGCCGGCTGACCAACGTCATGTACGAGTCGCTGCGCCCGACGAATTATCTCAAGGACGCGGCAAACAACACGAGTCTCGCACCACTCGATGTCGGTGATGGGCCGGCAGGAACGAGGGTCGCGGGCCACAACGTCTGCACCGCCGAGCGCGTCGCTCCCGCGCGCAAGCTTCATTCAATGCAGGCAATCCGCGCAGCCAATCACACGCTTCAAACCGCAGATCCCAGCGGCATCAACGCGGCGGGCCCTGGTTCGAACGTCGGCCAGGCGGTCGTCTACAACTACGCCGGAGAGATTCTGCGCACGGCCTGGGATCGAACACTTCACCCGCGCTACTTCGCTGCGCTTGAGGAAAAGGCCGAAAAGATGCTGAAGGTCAACCCGCAATATAGCGATGACCTCTCGCACCGGATCGAGTTCTTCAGACGCTTTTTCCCGCGGGACTATGTTGCACAAAATGAAAAGGCTCGTTCGCGTCAACTGAGCGTGCCGGCGGAACCTGGCGAGCCGCCGCCACCGAGCCCGCCAGCCCCCGGCAAGCCGGTTGTGCCGCCGCCCGCCCGTTTTCCCGTGTATCGACTCAAGGAAGCGTCGGATGCCGTCGACCTCCAAAGCCGAATTGAAAGCCAGCTAAAAAAGGATGAATCGCGTCTTCGTGCGATTCAGAACGCGGACGGCTCCTGGGGTTTTGATCCGGGAAAGAGCGGCGATGGTCAGACATGGAAGACAAATGGCGAGTTTGATCCTGCTCCCACGGCATTGGCGCTGATTGCGCTCGAGGCTCTCGGCTACGACGCCAATGACGTCGCCGTCGCTCGCGGAGTCAAGGCGTTACTGCGAATTCAAGACCCTTACGGCCGCTGGAACAAGAATGCGCTCACTGGTTTTGTAACCACGGCCTACTGCTTGCACGCCCTCTCACGCCTCTATCCGGTGAAGCCAATCAAGCCCTCGCGGAGCGAATTTGAAGCGCCAGCGCGAGAGTCGCTCCTCGCTGCGATTGCTCGCGTTCGAAAACTATCGCAGACCGATAATCCGCAGTTTCTCGATCTCATGATCCATTCGAGCCTGCATTCCAGCCCGCAAGTCAGGTTCTGGGCGGCGATGGGTCTGGGTGGCGTTCACGACGGCCGCGGCGTTCCCGCTCTGATCCGCTTGATGGGTGATCGGGTAAAGATGGTGCGCGACGCGTCGGCCTGGGCGATGGAGCAGACTTTGCTTGATGACGCGGGGTTCGGAGAAGTGTTTGACGCGTATGACCGAGGCGATGACCTGACGCGGGAAAGCATCGTCAAGTCGCTGGGGTTGCGCGCCGACGCGGTCATGACACAGCCTCGATTTTCAACACCGCGGTTAATGCGTTTGATCGACCGGGCATTGAATGATGATCCCCATCCGGGTGTTCGTGCCTGGGCGGCAAAGGCAGCATGGCAGTGGTGGGTCTGGAATCCACCGATGCGCCAACCGATTCAGGATGCGTGGACGAGGAAACTGCTCTCTTCCGAACCAAATGCTCTGGTCGAGAACTGTTTCCGGTATCAGAGCCACGCGCTCTTTGTTGCTAATGGTCACAAGGCCAATGGCAGTGAAGAACATCAGTACAAGGAACTCTCCGAGCTGTTTAAGTCGCTCGAGCTAAAACTGGACGATGCCAGTTTGCCTGACTCAACCAAAGACCGGCTGGCACGCCGCTTGTCGGCTATTGCTGCAACGTTCTACAGCGCCGCGGGTGGGGATGGGGGACCCGGGCAGATGGGCTACATCACAGAGGGCAGCGCCGAGATGATGGGCAAGGCGACAATGCGTCTCTGGGATCACACCGGAAGTTCGGATCTGGCGGGTTTGCGTTTGATGTTGGAGGGAGCGGCCAATGTCGCCTACCAACCACTGCAGGACCGCATCATCGATTACTCGACGCGCGGACCAGAACAGCTGAGGACACTCGCTGCAGCGGCCGTCTCCGATCCCAGCGCAGTCACTTTGCCGGGTGTGCAGGAGAAGGTAGAACCATTGGTCGAGCAAATTCATCGTGGCGCTCAGGATTACGATCGCAGGCAGACGCTGGCTCAACCTGTGCTGCGTCTCTTCGCGAGGGCGAAGTGGGCTGTCCCGGCGACCACCGAGCAGCGCGAGCTGCTCTATCGCTTATTGATCCCGAAATACAGTGCAGAACCCAATTCGGTCGAGATGAAGAAGATACTGGATGCGGCAGCTGCGGCAGTGAGGCCAATGGGACTGCCAGATGCCGACTGGTACATTGCTGACCGTATGGGTTCGATGCTCGCGGCAAACTCGGATCTCCATACCAATGTCCTCCTCCGCTTTATTCCGGGAGCTTCAAAGAACCCGCTGACCGCTCATTTCTGGCTTCCCAGTGTCGCGTGGGTGACATCCTACGGTGACCCGATCCCCGAGGTGGAATCAGCACTCGAGCCCTCGTCCCAGGCCGCTGCGCCTGAGATCGCTGCGGCGCGCGCGCGGGCGATTGAGCTATTTGTGCAGATGCTCCAACCTGAGACGCCGGTCATGAGCCGAAGCCTGGCACTGCGAATGGCAGGCGTGACCGCGATTCGCAAAGACCCGACAGTGCAGCAGGCTCTGAGGAAGTTGGTCGAGACTGAGAGAAACGAGTCGGCTCGAAATGCGCTTTATGGAAGCGATCAGAAGGTGCTGCTTGCAGACCTCAGGGAAGCGGTGAGACGAGAGCCTCTGTCAGCGTCAGTACCAAACCTCAGGGACGCGCAAGGCGAACCAAAGCTTACTCCCGAGTTTGTCGCCAGCTTTGTATATTTCAATGACTACGTCACGCCGGAACTCAATCGCAACCAACGTCAGGACGAAATGTCGTGCTTGAAGTGCCACTCAGTTCCCGGTCGCGTGCCAACAATGGAGCTTGCTCCTTTGAATGGGGCAGGAGCCGGATTGTTGCAGAAGGTGGTGAAGAACTATTTGCTTCTGCAGCAGCGTGTCAACCTCAACGATATCGAGACCAGCAAACTGCTGCGCAAGCCACTGAATGTTCAAACAGGCAAAGAGGATGGGCATCAAGGTGGGCGCCGTTACCTGCCTTCGGAGAGCGGCTACCAGATCATCCGCCGCTGGGTCCTTGATCAACCTCGCGTTATGGAGAGCCTGAAGAAGTAGTTGTCAGTTGTCAGTTGTCAGTTGTCAGTTGAGCGCCCGAGGGCGTTCGCCTGCCACTGCTCCCTGACCCCTGATCACTGACCCGGATGATTTCAATGTCACCCCGTCTTCGACATCGTCTCCACTTTCATCGTCTCTCCGTTCCAGCCGAATGGGCGTCCTTCGAAATAGCTCCGATTGGTTAGTAGCGCGGGCGCAGCGGCGCGGAAACCGTAAGCTGCGTCGTGAAACACCTGTTGCCGTGTGCGCATTCCGGTGAAGAAATTGCGGAAGTGATCCAGCCGATCACGATAGTTCGGTGGTGCCACAAACTTTTCATCCATAACCTGAGTCACCGCCGGCTCCGGGGTTGGATACTTCGCCCGATACTCCTTAAGGAATACCTCCTGGATCGCCTTCGGCAATGTATCGATGTTGAAGCCGGGGTCTTTGCTCATCGGTCTTCGCGATAATGCAATCCCACCGCCGATGGTCATGACCCCCTCGCTCCCGATGAACCGGTAATTCCAACCCCCATCATCCGTCCCTCCATCAATCAGGTTGACTCTGAAGATGACGTTGAATGCGGGAAGCTCGTTCGTCTTCGGATAATCGTAAACGCCAACCAGCACATCCGGCACATCACGACCATCCTTCCAATATCGCAGCCCACCCGTGGCCATCACTCGCGATGGACCCTTGGCTCCAGTGATGTAATGCAGGCTCGTGAACTGATGGACAAAGAGGTCTCCCCCAATGCCGGTTCCATAGTCCTGGTAGTTGCGCCAGCGGAACAGCCTGATTGGTTCGAAGGGTCGCTTAGGAGCGCGTCCAAGAAAGCGATCCCAGTCGACGGTTTGCGGCGACGCATCCGGCGGAATCGTGTATTGCCAGGCGCCCTGCGCGGAATGACGCGAAAGAGTCGATTCGATCAGATTGAGCTCGCCGATCGCGCCCGATGCCAGCAGCTCCTTGGCCTTTCGCATGACGATTGAACTGGTGAACATGCTGCCAACCGTCATGATTCGTTTATTCTGATTTTGCGCTTCGATGACGGCCGCTCCTTCATCGAGCAACTGGACCATCGGTTTCTCGCAGTAGACGTCTTTACCAGCGCGCATCGCATCGATCGAGATCTTCGAATGCCAATGATCGGGCGTGCCGATGATGATTGCATCAATGTCCGGGCGCGCGAGGATTTCGCGATAATCACGAGTCGTGAAGAGATGATCGCCATACACCTCTTTCGCGCGTATCAAGCGCCCATCGTAAACGTCTGCAACCGCCACCAACTCGACACCCGGAATGCGCAGCGCTGTCTGGGTATCGCCATTACCCATCTCGCCAATGCCGATCGTGGCCAGTCGAATTCTGTCATTTGCGGAAACCGGCCGGTCCTGCGCCGGATCCTCCCAGGCAAGAGTTTCGGTAGATGACGCCGCGGCCACAGTTCCAGCGGCGGCCAATTTGATAAAACTCCGACGTGAGGTTCCTGTCATCTTCTTCATCACGTTTCTCCTTCAGAATGGGTGATCCAGATGTCGATCATTCGGGCGAGAGGTATGGGACTTGCGCGAATACCCGACATCTGTCAAACGGTGCAGTCTCCAGATTCGTGTTCGGAAGCGTTTGGACTTTCCTCGTCGCTTCCCGATTCGACAGCGAGGAACAGAGGGGGATTGGCCCCGATAGCAATCATGGCATCCCAATTTCCCGAATCTCCGGAAGCCCAGTTAATGAGTGTAGACCGTCGCCTCCGCAAAACCCAAAGGAGATTTCGTTAAGAAAGAAAGTTTGCTCTCACGGGAAGACGTTGGCGTTCCCAATGGCTAGTAGCGTCAGCGGTTGTCGGTTGTCAGTTGGGTGGTCGCCTGAAACTGACAACAGCGTAGCGGGTGCTGAAGCGAGACCGAAGTCACAGAGAAAGCGTGGATTCAGTACGACTCAAAACCATGCAGGTGTTTCTGTCCGGTTGTCACTCGCTATTTCTTAAGATACTGATCGTACCATTCGATCGCGTATTTGACGGCCTGTTCGCGCTGCTCGCGATAGACACCGTAGTGGGTGATGTTGGGGATGGAGATGTACTTCTTTTTTGTTCCCGGCATGCGATCGTAAGCGAGTTTGGCGTGCTCGTCGTTGCTGAAGAGTTCTTCCTTCTCGGCAACGATGAAAAGGACTGCCGGGTCCTTGACCTTGGATGCGAGGTCGATCGGCGCGTAGCGTGTCAGGCTCTCGCGGATCGGTGCGCCAATGAGTCGGCCTACGGTCACGGCGCGGGGAGCCGGATAGGGCTCGCCATGCGCGTGCTTCGTCGCTTCGGCATTGGTGAGGTCCTGTTCCGCCTTTCCAGTCACGACCCAGCGGGAGTCGAAGGCACCCACCTGACTGACGACCGCCTTGATGCGCGGGTCGAGTGCGGCGACATAGAAGACATGTCCACCGGAATAACTTGAACCGCGAATACCGATCCGGTCCTTGTCGACATTCGGTTCGCCCACTGCCCAATTGATGACGTTAAACCAGTCCGTAGTTTGCTCGAGTGGGTCGACATATTCGCGCACCTCGATCACTTCGGCGGTAAACTTCTGATTCTGGCCAGGAATCGGCTTGATGGGTGACGGCCTGGTGAGAACAAGACGCGCATCGCTTTCACCCCAGCCACGATAATCGAAGGTAATGACCAGGTACCCGGCATTGGCGAAATCCATTGCATCGCGGCGGAAGTTGGCAGCCACGCCGCCCCAGCCGTGAGCCATGATGATGGTCGGGAGGGGCTTACCGGCGAGCGATTTGAGCGAGAGCAGCTCCGCGTGGAGTCTGACTCCTTCGCTGGTGATATTGGCGGTACGGAACGCCAGATTCTCCGGCGGTGTGAACTGTGCGGACGGGGCGAAGAGTGATCTAGCCGGGTCGGGCGGCCGCGTGGACGGGGCGGGTGACGGAGTCTGTTGCGAAGGCGTTCCAGTCTGTTGTGCAAAGATGCATCCCGGGCCGACAACGGCGGCGAAGACGATTCCAAGAATAAATTTGACGACTAGGCTGTTGGTGCGCAAGATTTGCCTCCTTGAAATAAGGGCTCGGGTTCGTAGCTTTCTTCCCCG
Organism: Acidobacteriota bacterium; assembly: GCA_040007555.1. Lineage (GTDB taxonomy): Bacteria > Acidobacteriota > Blastocatellia > RBC074 > RBC074 > JANNRD01. The sequence goes on from JBDTUW010000111.1 coordinate 7,552, forward strand.
CGAATTCCTGTTATGCACTATACTGACTGGTCAGTAAGTATAGCGAAGAACAAGGGGAAGTCAATTAGCCGTCGAACCGCGCCCGTCCAGCCGGAAACGGGCGCCGCTCGGTGCGAGAAATACGCAAGCGAAGCGGCCCAGTTGAGTCGGGCGGCAACGGCAGGTCCGCCGCTTTCAGCAGCAGGAAGGGAGTACTGACCGTGGCCAGGAGAGTCTCAAACGCAACTCGCCCGTTGGCTATGACGTTGGCTTCGACATTGAATGCGCGTCGTCGCAAGCCCGCGGTCAAAAACCAGATTAAGATACGGAAGAAAGGCCTGCAGAGTGGGGGAGAAAGCCGGTTGAGACAGATCATCTTCGCCGCCGCAGACCTCTTCTGCCAACAGGGGTACGAAGCAACAACCATGAGCGACATCGGCGATGCCATCGGCGTCACCAAGGCCGCCATCTACCATTTCGTTCCCGGCGGTAAGCAGGACCTCCTCTTCACGATCATCAGCTATGGGATGGACACCGTCGACGAGATGGTTATCACACCCGCAACCGAAGTGAAGGATGCCGAACAGCGGCTGCGCTCCATCATCATCAACCATGCCAAACTCGTCATGCGCGGCAGTGCCGAGGGAGGCATAAATCCCGTCACCGTTGTTGTCGATGAAGTAGCCAGTCTCTCTGCAGCGCAACGGCGAAAAGTAGATCAGCGCAAACGCGCATACATGGACTTCGTTCGTGAGACTCTGCAGAAGCTCAAGGACGAAGGTAAGCTCAAGGACCAACTCGATGTGACGGTACTAGGCTTCAGCTTGATCGGGATGATCATTTGGCTTGGGCACTGGTATCGCCCTGACGGAAAGCTCTCGAGGGATCGCGTCGCCGACATCATCTGCAGCATGGCCCTTGGCGGTATCCTGGCCTAGTAAGCAGCGACCTTTGGTCCGGCGCGTCCACCAGCGTTTCGACTCACCCGCAGTCGATCCGTGCAAACTTGCTTGACTACACGGCAGGTCTGTACTTGACTCAATAAGCGAGCCGCGGCGAATAGTCCCGTCGACCACGGCAGGGTTTTTCTGATGCAGCCCTCTATTAAGGAGAATGTTGTGAAGAAGCATTTGCTGATTCCAGGCATCGCAGTCGCCGTTGTTTTTGGTCTCTTGACGCTTACCGTCAGCTCTAAGACTGGAAGTGCCGCGGTCACCTTTACCAAAGATATCGCCCCAATCCTCTATCAGAACTGCGCTGAGTGTCACCGCCCAACCGGAGTCGCTCCGATGTCGCTGTTAACCTTCAAGGAGGTCAGGCCATGGGCGAGATCCGTTAAGGAGCGCGTCGTAGATCGGACGATGCCTCCCTGGTTTGCAGACCCGAAGCACGGCGAGTTTGCCAACACTACCCGTTTCGTCACCGACGAGAATGCTGGTACGTCGGAATGCATTCTGGTGGACGCACAG
>JBDTUW010000112.1:0-8982 GCA_040007555.1 Acidobacteriota bacterium
CTCTGGAGAAACTGGTTCGGCGCCCAGAGATTGGTGCCCAGTGCCGCGGCCGCAATGATGTAGCAGAAAAGTCCCATGACGATCAAACCGCCATCGTCTGGCAGCGAACCGGGACCGAGTTTGCGACGCAGGGCCACCATGATCGCGGCCCCGACGATCGGGAGCACCACTGGAAGATATGTAGGTAAACTGGGTGTCTTGATTTCAGGCTGCGCTGCAGCCGTTTGACTCATTGCCATGCCATCCTCCAACCTTTTCAAACGTGACGAAATATGACTAGCAGCCAGCGGTGATCGTATCTTCTTCGATGATGTCTCGATTCGATTACGTCCCGACAATCTGTGCAGCGATCCTCTTAGCGCGATCCTCAAAACCGAGCCTGTTGCGATTCGAATCTCCCCCAAGATAGGCCTTGCCGTCCTCGATCACGATCCATAGACGCTGGTGTGAGAAAAAGAAAACGCCAATCAGCATCAAACAAAGCGAAGTGAATCCAATGTAGACGACAGTGGTGCCCGGGTCGTACTGGATTGAGAGCATATGGGCCTGCGGCACCTTTTCGAAATCGAGAAGAGTAAAGCGGAGCCCCGCCGCTTCGAAGAAATTTGCCTGCATAAAGGGCGCGCTTTGCATTTGATCGATGAACTTTTGGGTGAATGCCCACGCTTCCGCCCGCTGGCCATTCGGTTTGACCACCTCGAGATGAGCAGCTGGTTCGTTATAGGTTCCGGCGCCCGGTCCGACCTGGACCTGTCTGCGGCCATCCACTGTGAAGTCAGGATTGAATTCCACATAGCGAATCAACGTGCCGTCCGGCAATCGAGCTTCGCCATTTCGCGGGATCGCCACTTCCTCGCTGGGTCCCCCACTCGACGGTGTCGCGCGAAGTGTGATCTTGCGGGCACTTCCGAGATTCATGAAGGACGCCTGGAAAAGCCGATAGCCGCGGTAGTCAAACGGCTTGTTCATATGAACAATCGCCGAAGTCTCTTTGTCGGTCTGAGCATCCCGAATCTTGACCGTGGTCAGCCAATCGAGCGTGTTGCCTGCATCTATTCCCTTGCTCTTATCGATGAGCTTTTGCTCGATATCGACTCCCTCGATTGAGAACGGAAGCTCCAGCTCCTGCTGGCCAACAGCAAATGCGGAGGTCGAACTCTCGAGGTTAAAGACCTGTTTCGACATCCGATCCGAGGTCTTGCCAGGTTCGACCCACATTCCACCCGTATGCCCCCGGCTGGTCAGGAAGTAGCCGGTAAAGATAGTCAGAAGGGCGACATGTACGGCATATGCTCCAAGCCGGTTCCAGGATCCGCGCTCCGCAAAGATGGTCGTTCGAGTTTCCTCGTCCGTGACCTTAATGCGAAACCTCTGAGCCTTTGCCCCCGCAACCGCGCGCGCCTTGACTTCGGCCCGATCTAAACCCGGCACGTTCACTTCATGCCGAAACCGCTGCGTCATCGCAAAGGTCGGGGACGCCGTCAGCTTCTTCTTTCGGACAAAGCTCCAGGCCTTCGGAAAGTGGTCGATCGAGGCGAGGATGATATTGAGGCTTAGCAGTCCAAGAAGAAAATGGAAGTACCGGGCGTGATAGATATCGAAAAAGCCCAGCGTGCCGTAGATGGTCTTCTCCCCAGGGGTCAATGCGGCCAGGTACTTGGGAAAGGTTTCGAGTTCGACCTGCTGGATGAGCATCCCAATCATGCAGGCGATGATGAGCAGTACCAGAAGGACGACTCCAAAGCGAACAGCGCTGAGGAGTCCGAGGAAAGCATCGATTGCGCGCCAGACCGTCCAGCCTGGAGCCGCACGATTTGACGCTCTTCGCGGTGCCGCCACGCCGCCCGGGACTCCGGCTGTAGCCTCGGTCTGACCTTGACGCTCGGCGGCGTCCGATGGATTGATTGCTGACATTTGACGAAGCCTTTAGTAATGCATCGACTGCGTAAAGGAGGTTGCGCACAAATAAGATCAACAGTTTATCAGGTTGCAGATGCGAGGCGCAACTGAAGGGTCAGGCTCAGGTCAGGTCTGGGTGAGGATGGGCTCACAACGTAGTCTAAGGACAAACTTACGCGGAGCCTACAAGGGCGAAACGGCGCGAAGCCCTTAACGCTGGATTCGTCCGCAGCGTCCTCTTTCTTTCGCTGTTCTATTCGTTTGCTGCCTTCGAGACTTTCGCGGCTTCGTGTGAGATTGTCCCTCAGGCCGCAGGTGAGACCGTCTCACCTCTTGATGGCCGTCGTGGTGACAGTCAGCGATTCCTCGGATACAATCCATCTGACCTTCGGGTGAGCCTCCGGGTGATTTAGATACAGGACCTTCAACGTGCAGCCAGACAATCCAGAGAGCAGTCAATCGCGTGTCTTTCGTTTATGTCAACGATGTGGGCGTCCGACTCCTACCCAATCGGCCGAGTGCGTCAGTTGCGGCGCACGCTCGCTTCCGGACTACGTCAGCCATGACCAGGCGCGCGCCGAGCAAATATTTGCGAGGGCCTATTTTGCGCGCGGTACGCCAGTCACTTTCGCGATTCTTGGTTTCAATCTCCTTGTTTATCTGCTCATGACGATCGTCGCTGGGGGCGACATTGTCCAGCATCTTGTGTTTGGAGTGGATCCGGAAACTCTGATTGCCTTTGGTGCGAAAACCAACGAGCTGCTTGGCCAACGGAGTGAGTGGTTTCGCCTCGTTACGCCCATCTTTATTCATGGTGGCCTGATACATATTGTCTCCAACTCCTACGCGCTGTGGATAGTCGGCCCGCAGGTCGAACGTCTCTATGGTTCCGCGCGATTTCTGGCGATCTATCTGCTGTGTGGAATTGGGGGTGTCGTCGGAAGCTATCTGGGCAGCAGCATGCTCGGACGGGACCCCGGAATCGCTTCGGTGGGAGCTTCGGGTGCGATCTTTGGACTGTTTGGAATGCTCGCGGTCTTTGGCTACAAATACCGTCACGAGCTTCCACAGAGTTTTCGCAAGGCTTTTGGCTCAAGCGTGTTTCCGGTAATTGCGATCAATCTCCTGATCGGATTCTCGGTGCCTGTGATTGACAATGGCGCGCATATTGGCGGGCTCATTTGTGGCGCGATTCTCGCATTTGTCGTTCCCTACATCGCGCCGGGCAAGGAGCGCACGTCGAAGGTGGGTCTGGTTTTGATCGGCGTCTGCGTGCTGGTAGTTGGCTACTCTTTTGTCAGGGCTGTTCAGCAGAGTTCGCGGCATCTTGCGCGAAGGACATCTGTGATCACTCCTTTTCTCGAGGGGCTCAACGCGGGCAAGTCTGTCATGACTCGTTCCATGCAAAGCGGTGATGATCCCGCGGTGCGCCGCAAATTCGCGAGCGAACTGTCGGACGCTGCCGATCAGCTTGCCGACGCGGCGACACCCGATGCGAGATCTGAGAGCATCCTGCGCAGCCTCGGTTCCCTCTTGAGGGAACAGCGTCGTGCGCTCGAGGAAGACAGTCGTGAGGTGAGACTTCCGCTTCTTGCGGAGAATGCCCGGCGGTATGCGCAGATTGACAGCGATCTGCGCGCCTGGGTTGCCAGTGAAGGCGCCAAACTCGGAATTGTTGAGTCGAAGTCTGACCAGTAGCGAGTGTCAATCGGCAGAGTGCATCAATCTTTCCAATGACCTCGCCGTCAATGACACTCATTAGTCCTTTAGGGAAGCCTTTCTGCTAGAGAAGCCTTCCACTCGGGACTGAGTCGGAGATAGCCGTGGCTCTTCATCGTCGCTTTCGATCAGGCTATCAAGCAGGGCTTTGATCTGCTGATCGCCAAATGCGACCTGACTGCCTATTGTAGAAGCTGACGTGACCAGGATCGCGGCGGGAGTCCATTTGGCACGATACTCATTCGCCACGACGGCCCGTTCGTCCACAAGGACTGCGAGCGACGACAGCGTCCCGCTCCTCGCGAGGGATGGCCGCCGGCTAGCCTTGGCGAACTTCTCGCGATTGGATTGAACGCTGCCACGGCTGATGATCGCGAAACTGAAGCGGTTGTTTAGTTCGTATCGCCAAAGGTCTATTTCTGGAATGAGGGCTCCGCAGGGGCCACAATCGGAAGAGAGGAAGAACACGAGCAGGGGTTTTGCTGGTGCGAGCAGGTCGTTCAGTGCGACATGCTCGCCGTCGAGGTTTGTCAGCGCAAAATCTGGTGCGGGCGCTCCGATTGGCAGGTGGTCGTTTGCCGATAGCGGTTCTCGGTTTCCGGACGACTGGAACGTCTCCGAGGAAAGAAACTCTTCAAACTCGTCCAACCGCTTTTCCAGGTATTCGTTAAGTCGAATGACATCCAGGACGAGTCGAGCTACGACGAGGAGTGACGTGCCGAGCACGAGAATCGTCACGAGCGACAGTCGGGTCCCGGTGGAAAGGCCAGCTGCACGGCTCGCATCGGCCTCGAGGACGATAAAAATACTCGCTGCCAGCAGGAGTACGTTACGAACAAGCGTGCTGGCCCCGATGCGACGCGAGTGGAGTTGCCCAAAGCAGTTGCACTCTGGCCTTCGTCCGAGTGCGAGATTGTATGCCATCCCCGCGGTAAAGGTGAGAAAGAGCAGGAGAGCCGCGAGCGACGCGGGCAAGGAAAGCGGTTGCCACAGCATTGCCGCTGCGGTAATGATCTCGGCGATGGGCAGCAGCAGAGCGAGCGATGGTATCCAACCTGCGCCAACACCGAACTCGCCGAGCATTTCGCGTGTACGACTGAGGCCCGCGATCTTGGTCCCGCCAGCAACACCGAGCACTGCAGCGAGGCCGAGACGCGCGATCAACACTAAGAGTTCCATGGCGCGAGCATCATAACAGGGAAGAGTTGTCAGTAGAACGCAACGGACGCCGAAGGTCTGCACAGGCGCCGAGTCGGCATGTCTTCAGCAACTCGGCCCCTCTCTCGTTAAGCGACTGATGCGTGCTCATTTGACACAGACGCGATTCCACCTCAACCTACGCCCGATGTACGAAAGAGAATCCGATAAACCTGTCGCCTGCGTGCGCGCTGGATCAACGGCGATCGTAACGCTCAACGGGAAGGGCAATGCGCTCACGGTCGCGACATTGGCGGCCCTGCGCGCGACTCTGCTCGAGCTCGGCGAGGATCGTGATATTCGCGTGGTCATCCTCACTGGATCGGGCACGGAGACCTTCTCGATTGGCGCCGATCTTGACGAACTCGCACAGATGGATTCGGACGAAGCGCGCGCGTTTGCTCGATCAGGCATCGAAGTCGCAAATATCATCGAGAAATTTGGAAAGGCAACGATTGCCGCAGTCAACGGATTCGCGATTGGGGTCGGTAGCGAAATTGCGCTCGCCTGCCATCTCCGAATCGCGGTCTCCGGCGCAACGCTCACAGCGTCTGAATTGCCTCTGGGTCTGACGCCCGTTCTAGGCTTTTCGCGCAGGCTGGGACGGCTGGTTGGGAAAGCGCGCGCTCTGGAGATGGCTCTCACCGGAAACGGTTTGTCCGCGATCGAAGCGGAACGGCTGGGTGTGTTTAATCGCCTGGTCACGCCGGAGACACTGATCCCTGAAGCTGTGAGTCTGGCGGAGGAGATAGGTCGAGGGGCGCCTGTGGCCATGCAAAAAGTGTTGGAAGCAGTCGGACGAGGTTTCGATCTTCCGATGGAGGATGCGCTGATGCTGGAGGAAGGGTTATTTACTGGTTGTTTTGAGACGGACGACATGCGCGAAGGCGTCAGAGCATTTCTCGAAAAGCGTTCACCGGAGTTCAAAGGCCAATGATCCAAAGGGAAAGACCGCGCGAAGGGAAGCCTCACGCGAAGGCGCGAAAGACGCGAAGAAGAACAGGAGGGGTTTGAAAGAGCTTTTCCGAAGGGCACCGTCCAAGAGGAGCACCAAGCCAGTCGTGTTCTTCTTCGCGTCTTTCGCACCTTCGCGTGAGGCTTCTTCTGGATGCTTTCTTGACCTCACTTGCTTCGCTTACTATACTTGAACGTCGATTGAAGCCTGGAGAATGTAAATGAGTGAGTTGTTTGAAGGTGCGCTGCGCGCGGATGGACTGCGGTTTGCGATTGTGGCGAGCCGGTGGAACGACCTGGTTGTCAGCCAGTTGATCCATGGCGCGGAGGATGCGTTGCGCCGACTCGGTGTTGCTCCTGAGAACCAGACGGTTGTCCGCGTACCGGGCTCTTTCGAGATCCCCCTCGCCGCGAAGAGATGCGCGTCGAGCGGGAAGTTTGATGCGGTCATTTGTATCGGAGCAATCATCCGGGGCGAAACGCCGCACTTTGACTATCTCGCCGCCACGGTGACGAATGGAATCGCGGCGGTTTCTCGTGAGACGGGGATTCCGATGAGTTACGGGATTATTACTGCCGATACCGTTGAGCAGGCGCTCAATCGAGCCGGCATCAAGGCAGGAAACAAGGGCTTTGAAGCGGCGATGTCTGCCGTCGAGATGACCAATCTGTTGCGTCAGATTTGAAGGCGCTAGTGGCATCGAGCTGCTGGACGTCAATTGAAGACCGGCCCCAAAGTTTTGCAATTCAACCTCGAGACATTCACGGCAGTTAATTGAAAACCTATGGGTGCCCGACGAAAAGCGCGCGAATGTGCGCTGCAAATGCTTTTTCAGTATGACATGGCAGAAACGCCAGTCACGGAAATACTGGTAACCTACTGGGGCGAGCTCGCCGACGCTGCGGAAGATGTGCGCGGTTTTGCCAACGACCTCGTGCTCGGAGCCGTGACCCATCTGACAGAAATCGACGAGCGCATACGGCTTCGTACAGAGCACTGGCGGATTCCAAGGATGGCTGTTGTTGATCGGAATCTTTTAAGGCTCGCGGTCTACGAATTCCTCTATCAGCCGGAGACACCCAAGACCGTGGCGATCAACGAGGCTCTCGAGATCGCTCGTCGCTTCTCGACCCACGAGGCGACGCAGTTCATCAACGGTATCCTTGATGCGATTAAGCGGGATATTGACGAGCAGTTGGCGGCCCAAAGCACGCCGGTATCAACGGCGGCGACCACCTGACGGGCCTGCGGGCGCAACTTCCTTTTGGGATCGCGTGACTGATGTGCAGGCGCCGGATACCAGCCGATGCTGCCCATTTCTGTGGAGATGCACGCGCTGGCTTGATTTTCCCGTTCCTTTGGATTACCATCTCGCTTACTCCGAAAGGTGGGCGCCGAGCCCACCTTTTTCACATCAAGGGCGACCCTGATCGATTCTCCGTGAGACCGATTTTGAGATTGAATGGCAGTGAAGCTGGACCCGCGCATCGAAGCAGTAATTGAGCGAGTGGCGACACGCGAGGGTGTTGAGTTGGTTCACGCGGAATTGGCTGGTGGGCGATCAAAGTTCCTGCGCATCTTCATCGACAAGCCCGGAGGAGTGACAGCAGACGATTGCGCGGCTGTCAGTGAGCGGGTTGGCTTGATCCTCGACGTCGAGGATCTGATACCTCACCAGTATGTTCTTGAGGTGGCTTCGCCGGGTCTCGATCGTGAACTGTACAAGCCGGCTGATTACGAGAAGTTTGCGGGTAATCCCGCGCATATCCGTTTGGAGGAGCCCATTGAAGGACAACGCAACTTTCACGGAACGCTCGTCGGGCTCGACCGCGAAGGAGAAGTCGCCGCGCTTCTCGATGACGAGAAAGGTCAGCGACACCGGCTCCCGCTGAAAATGATCAGCAGGGCAAATGTCGATCTGGTGCCTTAGACAAAGCTTCGAGTTGCTGACTATTTGTTGGTTTTTGTTTTCGTCTGAATATAGACCTTATGAATACGCTGAGTTCAATTGCACAGAATATCGAGCTGCTGAGCAGGGAAAAGAAGATCGATTCGCAGATCATCATCAGTGCGATCGAGGATGCCGTGGTGACGGCATCACGCAAGCAGTTCAAGTCGAATGAAGACCTGCATGCCCGCTACAACCTCGAAAATGGCTCGATCGAGCTGTTTGCCGTCAAAACCGTGGTTGACGATGTTGCTGACTCGTCCCGCGAGATGACGGTTGAAGAGGCGAATGCCGAAGTTGGCGAGGGCGCTGAGGTCGGTGACCTTTTGGAGTTGCCCCGACCTATGGAGGATTTGGGAAGGATCGCGGCGCAAACAGCAAAGCAGATCATTCTGCAGAAGGTCCGCGAGGCGGAGCGTAACAATATCTACGAGGAATACATTGGGCGCGTCGGCGAGTTGCTCAATGGGTTCATCAAACGGTTCGAGGGGGGCCGCGTGATCGTGGACCTTGGCGGAACGATCGAAGCCGTCATGCCCAAGTCGCAGCAGGCGCGTCACGAGACCTTTACTCAGGGCGAGCGAATCAGAGTTGTCATTCACGATGTTCATCGTGAGGCGAAGGGACCACAGGTCGAGGTGTCGCGCACCAGTCCGGAACTCATCAAGCGGCTGTTCGAGATGGAGGTGCCCGAGATTTATGACGGCACAGTGGTCATCAAGGCGGCTGTCCGGGAACCTGGAGAGCGCGCGAAGATCGCGGTTATTTCGAATGAGCGAGATGTGGATCCCGTGGGAGCTTGCGTTGGCATGAAGGGCTCGCGCGTGCAGTCGATTATTCGTGAGCTTCGTGGGGAAAAGATCGACATCATCGAATGGTCGGAAGACCCGGCGATATTCGCCGCCAACGCGCTGTCACCTGCGAAGGTCAGTAAGGTAGCGGTCCTAGATTTCGAGAACAAGAAATTGCAGGTCACGGTCGAGAGCGATCAGCAGAGCCTCGCCATCGGCAAGCGCGGGCAGAATGTTCGCCTCTCGGCAAAGCTGGTTGGCTGGGATATTGATATCCGCAGTGAAGAGGAGATGAGGCGCGAGATTGCTCAGCAAATGGAACAGTTGCTGACGGCGCCCGTGGTTCCGCTGACTTTGATCGAGGGAATTACTCTGGCGGATTCCGAGGCGTTTGCCGAACATGGAGTCGAGACGATCGAACAGTTGGCGGAAGTCTCTGTAGATGAAATCTCAGAATGGCTCGACCTCAGTAT
>JBDTUW010000113.1:0-8979 GCA_040007555.1 Acidobacteriota bacterium
AAGACCGGATGGTGAAACTGTGGTCGGTTGCGACCGGCGCGGAACTCGCCACGTTTAAAGGACACGTAGACGCCGTTACTTCAGTCGCCTTCTCGCCGAACGGCAGAAGATTGGCCACCGGAGGCCGTGATCGCACGCTGAAGTTGTGGGACCTGGCGACGAGGGAGGAGTTGATCACGCTCAGAAAACGATGGGGCGAAGTCCGGAGGATCGTATTTTCGCCTGATGGCAGTATGATCGCTGCGGGGGGAAGCGATAACAACGTTATGCTGTGGCGCGCAGCCTCGGACAGTAAAGCGATGGTCAGGCTCCGGCAGTGACTGGCAAGTTGATTTGCGGCGAATGACAATCTACATCGAAGACAATGAATGCTCGCACAAAAAACGACTCCAAACCTGAATGGAGCATTATCCAGACGCGATCGGATTCATCCAGGCAGCTCTCTTGCGAAAGCCTCTACGGGCACTATCTGTTCGTTCCGGTCGTTATTAACGATCAGCTTGATAGGACATGCCTCGCGTGGGGAGTGGACCTGAATTCCCATTAGTGCCCCGTAAGCCGCGAAGGAACGGTGCGGCTGTTTGTGGAGGCAATCGAGCCCGGCGGTGTCACCGTTTCTGTCGCGAACGCTCAGCGATCTTTCTCGATGGCCAGTTCCGCGAGCAGTGCCAGGGCTTCCTTCAGATCCGTTGTCTCGAAGCCTTCAGTGAACCAATCGTAGACCTCTTCCAACATCGCGTGTGCCTCCGCGTGTCTGCCTTGTTGCTGCTGCAAACGGGCGAGACTCATGACGGCCCGCAATTCGAAAGACCTGGCATTTCGCTCTCGGGCAGTCTCGATAGACTGACGATAACAAGTCTCAGCTTCCAAATGCGTCGGAGAAGATCCACCCGGTGGCGCCGACGCCAGAAGAAGTTCTCCTTTCAGTCTGAGCAACTCAGACATGTAATATTGCTCGTCGGTCTGCTTTGCTGTCTCCAATGCCTCGGTCAGAGTTTCCAACGCTTCGTCGACATGACCGGCATTCTTCAAGGCCTCGACCAGTAGCAGAAGAAAGTAAGTTACCTGCTGGCGAGTTCCGGTGGCCTCATACAGCGCCAGACCTTTACGAATGAGAGCAATTCCATCTTCGAGTTGTCCCTGCGCCGCAATCGCCCAACCGCGCATCATCATCGCGATCGCGGCGTAGTAAGGCAGCCCGTGCTCCTCCGCGTACCAGTTGATGGCCCCGGCCAGATCCTCCGTCCTCTGCGCGTTTCCGTTAAATGCCTGATGGTAGGCAGCAAGCGCCAATACATTCGCCAATCCAATCGGATGCCCCAATTGTTCCGCTTTGGCGCTCGCCTCATCAATCAATTGGTGCGCGCGATCAGGGTAACCAAGATAGAGCAGCATCCGAGCGAGATGCGCTCGGCTCAATACTCCCCCATAGAGCGATAGCGGCGAGTTGATATTGTTGGAATCGTGAATCGCGATGGTCTGCTCGAAGTGTTCGCGCGCGATCTCGATTTGACCCAGATAACAGCAGGACAGACCTAGAATCCATCGTGATTGCATGAGCATGACGGCCTGTCCGAGACTCTCCGCCAGCTCCAGGCATTGCTCGCCGTACCAGAGTGCCCGCCTGTATTCGGCCTTGACCACATGGACGATTGCCAGACTGAACTGCGCCTGGAAAAGCTGGGCGCGATTGTCCAGTTGCAGACAAAGCTCGGACGCCCTCATGAAAGCCTGCTCGACTTCGGGCGCCGCAAAGCCCTTGGCGGCCATCGTTGACGATCCGAGCAGCACCTGTAGTTTGAGTTCGAGTTCAGCTCGCTCGGAAGTCTCCGGCAGATGGTGGAGCGCCGTCAGCCCGCGATGCGCGAGCGCGCCAGACTCCTGAGTCGCGAACACGTCAGCCGCATTACGCGCCGCGATAAGATAGTTGTCAGATGCTCGCCTCCAGTCTCGCGCCGCTTCGAAGAGAAACGCCAGTTCGGAAGCAACCGTCTCGGCCTTATCTGAGTGATGCGCCAGGACGGCTTCAGCCACTGCCGCGCTCAGTTGGGCCTTTCGCGTTGGTCTCAGCGAGGCATACAGCGCATTTTGATAAAGTACGTGAACGAAGCGGTAACGCAGTGTCAGGATGTTTCCTGGGAACTCCTTCTCACCGACGAAGCGCACCAGCGAATGAACCATCTCGAGGGTCTCCAACCTCTCCTCGACATCCGCCGGGTCAAGATTGAGCACCGTCGCCACTACGGCTGAGTCGAATCCATAACCTTGTACGCTGGCCGCCACGAGTAAACGCCGATCATCCTCGCTCAGTTGATCAATTTTGCGCTGGATCATACCTCGCACCGATTCCGGCAATTCCCGTTCGAGGTCAGGCAGAGGCTGCGCCAGCGTCCAACGCTCCGCCTCAATTGCAATCACGCCGCGGTCTCGTAAGTAATGCACGAGATCGACGATGAACAGTGGATTGCCCTCAGTCTTCGCATGAATCAGCGCCGGCAGATCATTCGAAAAGCGATTCTCGGGGAATTCGAGTGCCAGGTACTCTTCGATTTCCTCCCGTGACAGAAAATCGAGCGCTATCTCGCGGCACAAACCGCGAGCCTGCAGGTCCGGCTTGAGCTTCAGAAACGGATGTCTGGCCAGCAACATATCCGTCGGGCGATAGGTCGCGATGATCAGTGCTCGCATCCCGGTGACTCTGTTGGTGACATAAGCCAGCAGGTCGATTGTTGATGAGTCAGCCCAATGCAGGTCGTCGAGAAAGAGCACGATCGGAAGCCGTTCGGAGACCGCCTGCAGCAATGCTCCGAACTCACGCTTCATTCGCTCCTGTGAAGAGGCTCGTTCCGCACGCAAGCGCTCAGCCGATGATTCACTCGATTGCGACGGCATGACCTCGGTATACCAGGTCGGCGCGAGCCGTTTCGTCGTTTCCAGAATTGACTCATCTCCGAAGACCGCTGTTTGCAGGTTCCCACGCCTTTCAACATTGCGTAGCAAACCATCAAGCGCCTCGAGCCAGGGCAAATACGCTTCCGTTCCCGCGAGGCGTTCGGAACAACGACCACGCGCGATGACAGGAGACCGAGTCTGCGATGCCAAAGCGTCGAGGAATTCTTCGACCACTGTCGTCTTGCCAATCCCAGGTTCACCCGCGATGCATAAGAGCACCCCTTTGCCTGCTTCGGCTGACGCATAGCACGCGTGCAGTTCCTTGAGATCCTTTTCGCGCCCTACCGTGTGCCGCCTGGTGAGGGTGGGAACATGCTCGCGAGGCAGAGTCATTGCAATGCCGAGCGGCAGTGTGACATCGCCACTCGATCGCGCCAGCGCGAGAAGCCCCGTTTCCACCTCACTTGCTGTCAATCTGAGTCGAGGGTCTTTCTCGAGCATGAGGAGGATCAACCGTTCGAGTTCCGCCGGGACGTCCGGATTCAGTCTTGTCGGGAGCCGCGGAATTTCGATGGAAATGGCGTTGAGCGTGCCGAGCACCGAATCTGTCGCAAACGGATGTAGCCCGGTCGACATCTCGTAGAGAACGACGCCCGCAGAGAAGATGTCTGAAGGAAAGCCGGCGATCTCACCACGCGTTTGCTCGGGCGACATGTAACGGACGGTGCCCAGCAATGTCCCCGGCATAGTGCCCTGGAGTGTGGCTGCCTCCTTGTCAAGTTGCGGGAGGGAAAGGCGTGCCAGTCCGAAATCGAGAACTTTAACGTACCCGTCTTCGCGCACTATGATGTTTTCTGGTTTGATGTCGCGGTGCGTGATGCCGGCAGCGTGAGCCACATTGAGGGCCCTCGCCAACTGGGAGCCAAGTTGAAAGATCGTCTCGATCGCGCATCCGTCACGAATCAGTGTCTGCAGCGACTGACCCTGAACCAATTCCATGACGATAAACCGGCCTGCATCAGATTCGCCGATGTCATAAACAGTGATGATGTTTGGATGACTGAGTGCCGATGCGGCCTGGGCTTCCTGCACGAACCGGCGCACGCGGTCCGCCTCCTGGGTGAGTCGGGCTGGGAGGAGCTTGAGGGCAACCTTGCGCTTGAGCCGAGTATCGAGCGCCAAATACACCTCACCCATCCCGCCCGCGCCGAGCAGCGAAAGAATCTCGTAGTCTTTAAGGCGAACGCCAGCGGCGAGGGTCATGATCGCGATTCCGACCAGGCGAAGGCAACGGCTGTCCGGCGAACAGTCTGGTGTGCCTCCGGCCTGCCTACCTCTTGATGTAGAACTGGTCGAGAAACTCGTAGCGCGCCCGAACCGTTTCGCGCTCGGCTCGAGTGTTGACGTCGATCGTCAGGCGCTCTCCAGTGCCGTATTTAGGCCACGCCGGCAGGCTGAGCCCGTTCGGATCCCCGGTTTTGATAAAGTTGGCGAAGTACTCCTGCATAATCCTCGAGACTTGGTAATCATCAGGCGTCCACGCATAAATCTTGTTGGCGTCGAGATTACCCATCGCATACTCGATCTCAGCGGAGTGAACGGCTCCCCGCCGTGGTGCGGTCACAGCCGTCTGCGCCGCGACACCACTCTCCGGTTCCTGACGCTTCGCTGGTCTTGGGCGGGTGTAGTAATAGTAGTAGGTTGCTTTGCCGCCCGTCCTGGTGGCCAAATCCAGCCACTTCCACGTGCTGTAAGCAATGAACCTGTCACTGGCCAGATCCCTGGCTGATTGCAAGACGTCCTCCGGCGTGGCTGCCGGGTATAGCTTCAGAACCGGTTCAGCCTTTTCTCCATAGAGTCTCTGGACTGCCTTTTGATAGTTCTCGACGCTGGGTGTCTCTCGCCCCAGAACCGAAGTGTAGCCTGACTCCTCCGAGTTCGATCCGACGAGCAAAGGTACGCGAGCCTGCTCACCAGCGGCGTAAATCTCGGCGGGAGGTTTGGGGAAGAAGTATCCGTCAACGGTGGGTGAGAATCGCGGGAGACCAGGTTTCGCAGTGGCTTCAAGCAATTGATCGGCAGATAGCGCACGCAGCGCCGCGAGCGAGTTTATCCCCAGACCGGCGGCGAACTTGAGGCCATTCTGCTCTCCGTCGGCCAGTGGAATGGCAGAGAGTGCAGAAATGATGGAGCCGCTCTCTCCGATCGCACCGGCGATCAGATTCTTTGCCAACGGCGAGGCCATCTGAGCGCTGACTGCTACTGAGCCAGCCGACTCTCCGGCGATCGTCACCCTTTTCGGGTCGCCGCCGAACGCCGTGATATTCCTTTGCACCCATTGCAAGGCAGCCAATTGATCGAGCAGGGCGTAGTTGCCAGAAGCGTGGTGGTGGGATTCCTTCGTCAGCTCCGGATGTGCGAAGAAGCCAAACACTCCCAACCGGTAGTTGACGGTCAGGGCCACGATGCCCTTGCGGGCCATGCTTTCTCCATCGTAACGCGATTCCGAACCATCGCCAGCCAGGAACCCGCCTCCATAAAAGTAAACAAGCACCGGGAGGCGTTCTTTGTTGGATTTGGCAGGTGTCCAGACATTGAGGTAGAGGCAGTCCTCACTCATTCCATTTGAGCGAAACACCATGTCGCTGAAGATGGCTCGCTGCATGGCGCGCGGACCGAACGTGTCAGCTTTGCGTACGAGGGTCCAGTTCTTTACCGGTTGCGGCGGCTTCCATCTCAAGTCTCCAACCGGGGGCTCGGCGAATGGGATGCCTTTGAAGGTGCGAATCCCCGAGGTTTTGTCGGTAGTGCCTTCGATCGTGCCGTTCGCAGTCTTGACACGGTCCTGGGGGAAGGCGTTGCCAGAGAGCGTTGCCGCAAGAAGGATGACGACGGTGGAGACAGACATCAGTTTTGTCAGTTTCATAGGAACGGCTCCTCCTTGCGGCGCTTTTCGCGTCCTCGTCAAAGTCGATACGGAGTTCAGAGTTCAAGCTTTGGCTTGTTTGTCGAAGAGCAACCAAAGAGTTGAACTCTGGGCCCCCTTCTACTGCGCTCAGCAATTGCGATTCAAGAAAGGACAAACGCATCGTTGGATGGGCATGGTAATTCATCGGCAGAACAGATGGGAAGGGCGCCGGACTCAGAGCGATTCGCCTTTCAGCAAACGCGCCACCATGGTACCGCGAGCACTCGACGTGTGATCTGGAACGTCTCACTCCCTCCGTGCAGTAACAGACCCCCATTTGTAAGGTCCGGATACTCGTCGAGGAAAGCTTCGAGGCCTTTGCAATCCGCAGAAGTCACTCGCGAAGCCGCCTTGACCTCGATTGGCAGCAGACGATCCTTGCTCTCGATGACGAAGTCTACTTCGAGACCCGTCGCGGTCCGCCAATAAAGCACTTCCGGGCGACGGGGCTCTATGTCGCGCCACGCCAGCAGGTCCGAAAGGACAAGGTTTTCGAGGTGCGCACCGCGCGGTTCGGTCTCTCCAGCAAGGAACATTGCCAGCGCCGTGTCGCTCCAATAGAGTTTCGGTGCCTTGATCAGCCTTCGCGTGCGATTGACGGAGTACGGCTGCAGTCGAATCGCCTGGTAGCTCGCTTCCATGACATTGAGGAATCGATGGACCTGTGGTTGCGCAATCCCAACATCCCGTGCAAGGTCGGTCTGGTTCAACAATCCGCCAATACGAAGGCAGGCGGCTCGCATCAGGCGACGGAAGTCTGCGAGGTTCTCGACAGCGCGCACCGACTGGAGATCGCGTTCGAGATAGGTCTGCACATAACCAGCGAACCATAAAGCGCGGGCATCGTCGTGACTCAGATCGTGGGCGGGAACGGGCAACCCACCAAGGCGCGCTACGGTCTGCCAAGCCTCTGGCTGGGCTGGCGTGGTCAGGAGCAAATCACGCCACGCATCAACGGGAGCCCCGAGCAGATCGCTCCACGAGCCTGTGCGACCGAGCCCCTGCAGTTCGCGCCGAGTGAAGGGCCACAGGGTAACGTAGACTGCGCGACCGGCGAGCGTTTCCGATACGCGCTCAAGCATAAGCAGGTTGGCGGAGCCCGTGAGCACGAAGCGTCCTGGGGTGCGCGCGGGATCATTATCTACGGCACGCTTGACGGCAATCAGAAGGTCACGAGCGCGCTGCACCTCGTCGAGCACCATCGTGGGCGCGCGCAGGACGACGCTCTCGGGGTCAGTCGCAGCCTGCGTCCGCAAATCGAAGTCGTCCAGCGTAAGGTAGGGCCTGTTGGCGAGAGCCGGCAGTGAGCGCAAAAGAGTCGTCTTGCCGGTCTGGCGCGCTCCAAGAAGCACGACGACCGGCGCCGACACGAGTGCCCGCTCAACCGCTACTGCTGCCGCGCGTGGCAATATCCATGGCACGTGTCGATCATTCATCTAACGTATGATAATCATACATCTACAGAATAGCAAGAGAGAGTGACTGGAGATACCACTGAGATCTTCAGGATGGCAAGCAGGAGAGCGAATGGCGGGCCGGAGGTGTGCGCCGGGCTCTGAGTTTCCGAAAGTGTACACAGCGCGCGGATTCCGTAATCAGCGCAACTTCATCAATGCGATTTACTTTCACTGCGGGGGTCTGGACCTGGCTCCGTAACCACTAAAATCCCGGAAGCGCCGCTTTATTCGTCCGGGTTTTCTTCTTCGTCGAGGGACGACCTTCCACTCCTCGCCGGTCGCTTGATCCCGAATTTATCCAGCCGATACTGCATTGTCCTGAAGGACAAGCGCAGCAGTTTTGCGGCTCGAGTGATGTTCCAGCCGGTCTGTTCCATCGCCTGAACGATCAATGACCGCTCGAGGTCTTCAAATGAAAGACCTTCCGGAGGGAGCTTGAACCCACCCGCTCCTTCCGCCTGAATCGAGCTGCGAATCTCCACCGGAAGGTCTTCGATCGTGATCTCGTCACCCTCCGCAAGCAGCAGCGCTCGCTCGATTGCCGATTCGAGTTGGCGGACATTACCCGGCCAGGAGTAATCAAGCAACAGCTTCTGAGCTTCGCTCGACACCTTTATCGTCCGCGACGCGTTTGCCGCATGTTTGCGCAGAAAGTATTCGATAAGTACCTCGGTGTCATCACGGCGCTGTCGTAGCGGTGGTACAGTTATCGGAATAACATTGAGCCGGTAATAGAGATCCTCCCTGAACCGATTGTCCTTCACCATCGCTTCCAGATCGCGATTCGTCGCAGCCAGCACTCGGACGTCCACCTTGATCGGACGCGTTCCTCCGACGCGCAGGACTTCCTTCTCCTGCAACGCGCGCAACAGTTTTGCCTGCATGCTGATATTGAGATCGCCAATTTCATCAAGAAAGAGCGTGCCCTTGTCCGAGATCTCGAAGAGCCCTTTCTTCTCTGAAACCGCCCCGGTAAAGCTTCCTTTCTCATGTCCGAACAGCTCGGATTCAAGCAGGTTCTCGTTGATCGCGGCACAATTCACCGCCTGGAACCGCTCTGTCACCCGTTGACTCGCTTTGTGAATCGCACGCGCGATGCGCTCCTTCCCCGTACCCGATTCACCACGAATGAGCACGGTGGAGCTGGATCCCGCCACCTTGACGATCATCTTTTTGACGCGCTCCATCGAATCCGAAACGCCGACGATCTCCTCGTCAACGGCCCTCATGCGCGATACTGCCTCACGAATCACTTGCAGCAACTTTGCTCGATCAAGCGGCTTCTCGAGATAGTCGAAGGCGCCCCCGCGGAGCGCTTCCTTGACGGTATCGATCGATCCATGCGCAGTCATCATGATGACGGGTGTCGCGCTGTCGATCTGAGACAGTTCGTTGAGCAGCTGAATACCATCCATACCCGCCATCTTGAGGTCGGTCAGAACCAGGTCGAAGCGCTCGCCCTTAAAGCGCCTCAGCGCCTCCTGCCCGGAATTCGCCGTGATAATGTCATAGAGGGCGGTGCCGGTTTCGTCCCGCTCGCCGGCGAGAATAATCTGCAGGATATCGCGTTGGTTCTTTTCGTCATCGACGACCAGGATTCGTCTCGGGTTCATTCTCTCTCCTCGTCTGCTCTCAAGTGGTCGCCCGGAAGCTGCCGGAAAC
>JBDTUW010000114.1:0-8967 GCA_040007555.1 Acidobacteriota bacterium
TTAGGCGGAATGCTGCGATTCCGGACCATTCCGCCTAAGGCGGGACTACGAACTCAAATCCCTGATCCTGGCTCCTGACCCCTGCCTCATTTTTTGCGGGCGCTGAAGTCCGCCGCGGTTTCTTTCACACCGGAGCGATGATTCGCGGTTCGCGCAAGAACGAACAGCAGGTCTGACAGGCGATTCAAATATCTCAGCACCGCCGGATTCGTTTCCTCGCTCTTCCCCAGCGTTACCACCAATCGCTCGGATCGACGGGCAACCGATCGCGCAAGGTGCAAAGTCGATCCGACTTCCGTGCCACTCGGCAGGATAAACTCCTTTAGTGGCTCCAGCTCCTCCAGCAATCTGTCGACCACCTCTTCCAGTGCCGTCACTCGCTCCTCGTCAACGCGCGGCACCGCCATCCCCATCGGTGTTGCGAGATCAGCGCCAACCGTGAACAAGTCGTTCTGCAGGTGCTTGAGAATTGCCTCAATCTCAGGCTCCTTGTTCAACGCACGCGCGAGTCCAAGCACCGAGTTCAGTTCATCGACATCGCCAAAGGCCGCTACCCGCATCGCATCCTTGCTCACGCGCGACCCATCAACCAGCGAGGTTTCGCCGCCGTCTCCTGTCTTCGTATACACTCGCGTAATTCTCACAGTGACTTCTTCTCCCTTCGAGTAGACATGCAATACACCGCCATGCAACCGATGATCAACAGGGTGCAGATCGATATGATCGCTCCGCGTCGCGCGCCAGGCGCGCGATAGCGCATCTCGACACGATGATTTCCAGGCGCCAGGGGCACAGCCCGCAGCAGATAGTCGGCGGCATAAATAGGTGTCTGCTCGCCGTCGACTGTTGCCTCCCACCCCGGGTAGTTGATCTCGCTCGTGACCAGGACGGACGCATTCGCGGATGTGGTTTCGATTGCCAGACTGTTCGCCTCGAATCGCGTTACCCGCGCAGTCGCATTACCGGGGACTTTGCCGGAGTACCTCTCAACATTGGGTGGCGCGATCTCGAATAACGCCGTCGTTGCAGGATCGAACGGAGCGGCGCCACGGCCCTGAATTCGACGAAGCGCCTCATCCTCCGGTACCACTTCAATCGAGCCCGCGAGCCAGACTCGCGGCATCGCACGTTGGTTCTTGACGATGAGGACCTCGTCGCGATCGTACACTTTCTCCCAGCGGCTCCGGTCGCTCAACCAGATAAATTCACTCGGGCCTGTTTCATTCACCAGCTGTACGAGCGGAGTACTAAGTCGTCTCGCTTCATCAATCAAAGTAGCCTTGGCAACCACGACCGGGACGCTCGGGATGAGAGGCTTGATCTCGATGCGTTCGAGCAAAACGCCCTTGCCGAACGGTATTCGCGACCAGTAACGATATGCCGGGAAGCTGTCACGTCGATCACCGGGATATCGGTCAAAAACAGGTGCAAGCTTATGTCTGATGGTGCGTCTAACATCCGGCCGCTCGTGAGCCCACTCTGCCGTATCCCGCCCCGCTAGAACGTCGCGCTCGATAGTCGTGCCATCCAGACTTCGAATCGTCAGCCGAGCCACAGGCGTCCCATCGTCGACGAAGGCAGAATGACTCATATTCGTCACGAGGGCGAGCGTATCACCTTCAGCGGCAATCGCACCCAACCTCAGTTCGGCTTCGGGATTGAAGTCATTCGAGGAGAACCTGACGCCCTCCTTCTCGATCGTGTACGGAAGATTCACCTGAAGGTTGGAATAGCCAGCCACAAGCGTCGTGTTGAGAAGATCCAGAACCCTGGACCTCGGATCGAAGAGCGAAAAGTCTGCCCGCGTCGCCAGCTTACGCCGCACTCCGTCAAGCCACACGTCACCCAACGCCCGGCTATACCGCTCCAGAATGAGTGGCTCGTAGCCCGCGATGTTCTGTATCTTATGGCGAGCAGCGAGATTGAGAAAATCGAGATTCCGCTCCTCAAGATCCCGCACATCGAAGCCAACAACTCGCAAATAAACTCTCTCGAGGTTGCTGGTCTGGTCCTGGAGGAATTTCGTCGGCCGTTTGATTTGATCGAACCACTTGGAGGGCACCGCGGGATAGGCCCATGCAAATTGCATGAAGAAGGATGCCTCAAGAAAGCACATCCAGGAAAGGCACACGACCACCGCCACCGAACGGAAGCGAGATGCTTCCAATCGCCAGGCGCACCAGAGGAGAATCGCCGTCAACGCGACAAATCCCAGCTTGAAAAGAAAATAGGTTCGCCCAGCGGCGGACAGCGCGATCTCCGTGTTGATCGGTACTCGCGTCGCGATGTCTCTCCACCAAATGACGCCTGCACCCCCGCTCAGCAGTCCACTTGTGTATAGGCCGACAAGGATCAGCCTTCTTCGCCGCGGCGCCCCAAGCCGCAAACGAATGGTCGTCAGCGTGTCCCACCCATAGGCGCCAAGGATGCTTAGCGACAGGGTCCAGCCGAAGGTATGCCGCGAGCCGCCGCGAAACTTGTTCAGAATCGGGATGTGATAGAGAACTCGGTAGGCAGGGGTATATATCCCCGCGATCAATACCGCCGAGATCAACGCCAGCGCAATCCAGAAAAACGCCTGTTGATTCAGACGCGGCCTTTTAACTGCCCCCACCACGCCGGCGATCGCCAGTCCCAAAACCACCGGGGCGAGATATGGAGCCGATTCGATGTGATAGAAGAGCGGAATCCATAGCGCCGCCCATGCCTGCCAGATTGGCAATGACAGCTGGCCAAATATCTCGTAGGTAAGCTCACTGCGAACACTCAAACGAACCGCCGTCCAGCTTTCGAAGATCTGAAAAGCGGCTACGCCAGTCGCAAGTAGGGCCGCTCCGACCGCTATCCCCACCGGCCGCAACGCTCGCCATCGTCTTTCGGGGAAGTCAGCAACTGATACAAAAAGGGCGTATGCGCCCGCGATTAATCCGGTGAAGACGAAGCCTTGCCCGATCCCGGTCAACACCGACATCGAATAGGCGAGCCCGCCAACAACAAGCCAAGGTAGAAACCGACCCCGCCGCCCCCGCTCGATCGCAATCAGGATGAGCGGCAACCACATGACCGCATTGGGAAGCATTCCGTTTGAGAGCTTGCTGGCCATCATGCCGCCATACCCGAAGCTCAAACCTCCGAGCAGCGATGCGATTCGGCTACGACCAAGTGTGCGCAGATAGGCATACAAAAAGGCTGGTGCAAGCAGGAATGGAATGATGACGTAGATCGTCTCGGCCCATTGTCCTGGCAGAAACAAATAGGGCCAGGTTGCAGGGTATCCCAGCCCAAGCTGCGCCATGGACAGGAGCGGGTAGCCCGAAAATATGTAAGGAGTCCAAAGAGGCAGAGTGCCGCTGCGAATCATATCCCAGGCGACGACTCGCATCGGATAGGAGTACGCCAATGGATCACCGATCAGGGGCAGGTCCCCGCGCAATGGAATCCGCCAGAAGAAGATCAGAAAGAACAGGAGGATGGCCGTGAGATAGCCGAGATCGTGAGCGGCCATTTTTGATTTTAGATTTTGGATTTTGGATTCCAGAGGCATCTCGATTTTGGATTTTGGATATTTTGGAGATTTTGGATTTCCGAGGCAATTCGCAACTCCGGCCTTCAGGATCGAGTCCCGATCTCAAGACTCAGAATCCAAAATCCAAAATAGCCTGAGCTATTCGCTTCGCCGCGTATCCGTCCCACATCTCGGGGATACGGGCTGCCTTGTTCGTGCCATCGAGCGCAGCCCAGGCTCCGGCAACGATGCGTTCAGGATCGCGCCCAACCAGGACGTTCGTTCCTTCATTGACCGTCACCGGACGCTCGGTGTTTTCACGCAGGGTAAGGCACGGGATGCCGAGCGCCGTGGTCTCTTCCTGCAGGCCTCCGGAGTCCGTCAACACCAGCCGAGCCTGCGTCCACAAACCCAGGAAGTCGCGATAGCCAAGAGGCTCAAGCACGCGAACCGCCGCTGGCACGTCGATGCCGAAACTCTCGAGGCGGGCGACGGTGCGTGGATGGGCGGGAAAAACCACGGGCAATCGCTCACTAATCTTGCCCAGTGCGGCAATGATGCCCGCAAGCGTCTGACGATTGTCCACATTCGCCGGACGATGCAGCGTCACCACGGAGAAGTTCTGCGGTTCGAGACCCAGTCGATCGAGTACCGGTGATCTTGGGATGGTTTCCAGCTGAGAAAGGAGGGTGTCAATCATGACGTTGCCGACTCGAACGATCTTTCCACGAGCGATGCCTTCGCTCATGAGGTTCTCATCGGCTCCCGCATCTGGTGTCAGCAACAAGTCAGCAATACGATCCGTCAGAACGCGATTGATCTCCTCCGGCATCGTCCAGTCGAAACTCCTCAGACCAGCTTCGACGTGCGCGACACGCACACCCAACTTGGATGCGACCAATGCGCAGGCAAGCGTTGAATTGACATCACCAACAACCACCACCCAATCCGGCTGAATCTCGAGAAGGACTGGTTCGAACGCCAGCATGACGCGCGCAGTCTGCTCGGCGTGGCTGCCAGACCCGACTTCAAGATTGACATCCGGCGCTGCCAGACCCAGATCCCGGAAGAACGAAGCCGACATCGCCTCATCGTAGTGCTGCCCGGTGTGGACAAGCAGCTGCGAGAAGCTGTCACGCCGGCGTGCAATCTCTGCAGCGATCGGCGCGATCTTCATGAAGTTCGGACGCGCACCGACGACATTCAGAATCTTCAGCATGCTCCAGACAACTTAGGGATTCGACCACCCGCCCGCGGCAGAGTCCTGCGGCGGATCGGTCGGGGGATAGATTGGTCCGTCTTTCCGCTTTTCGAAGATCGCAACTCCCAGCATCCCGCCGAGTACGGTAAACCCCGCCATGATCAGCGAGGCGATGAGGCTGCTCAACAAAGCAATTCCGACACGCATGGCGAAGCTCTGTTGAACCTGGAGAAAGGTCTCGGCCCACTCCGCTGGAAAATTGGGGGTCGCCGCAACTCTCTCAACCATCTTGTCCATTTGCCACGCCATCAACGGTGCGCTGACAATCAGGTAGATGACCCCACCAATTAATCCGGCCAGCAAACCAATCTTTGCACCATCGCCGAACGACAGCTTACGCGGAGAACGCGTCGTCAGCATTTGAGCAGCAACGATGCCACCAACCCACGACCAAAGGCAAAAACAGAAATTCGCGTAGCTCACAAATGGGATAAGCGCCGGCAGGGCGACAACCAGTCCACCGATGAGCGCGGGTTTCTTCCAGTCCACTTCATTCATTGAAAACCATCCTCGGCCTAAGCAACCGGCTGAAATTGAACCGTCAGTGTCTCAGGCGCTTGAACGACGGTCAGAACTCGCCCTTCTAGATCTGACGATCGAGACCAATCCGGGCAAAATGTAGAATGCAACTGCGGCGCCAGCCAGAGCACCCGTCGCCGTCCGCGAGAAAAACGTCGTCTCAACAAGTCCCGCCGCGCCAGCCAGCGCATCGATTGCCATTGGCAGAAGCGCGATCAAAAGCCAGATGCGCCCCGGCGTCTGCTCGTTATCGAGGCTCCGCCACAACGGGTAAATCAGCAGAGCAAGGACAAAACCGCCATAGACGCCAGCGCACCGGGCACAAACTGCCAGCGGCAAGCCCCCGAGATGGAATGACCGCTCGGGAATCTGATGACAAAGAGGGACGAACGCCTGATAGACAATCGCTCCCACAATCGGGTGCCCATGAGCCGAAAGGAGTGGCGCACCGACGATCAGCGCCAGCATCAACAGACCCGACGAAAGGGTCGCAGCATAGACCCACACCGCGCCCGTCGATCTCTGTTCGAACATATCTTTAGAAGCGGTCGAAACGCACGAACGAGTCCGGGCCGCCCTCCACGTGTACCGTATCCACGAATCGCACGTGTCTGGTCTCGGTTGTCATAACCAGCGATTGAGTCCGCTTGCCGCTGCCAAAAAAGCGCACTCCCCGCAGAATCGTTCCGTCGGTGACGCCGCACGCAGCAAAGATAATCTTGCGACCCGGCGCAAGCTCATTGGTATCGTAGACACGACTCGGGTCGGAGATCCCCATCCGCTTCATTCTCTCGACCAGCCCGTCAGGGAGCTTGTCGCGATCCTCCTGCCGCTCAAGCTGCTCTTTGAGCACAAATCGTGACTGTATCTCCCCGTTGAGACACTTCATTGCCGCAGCCGTGATGACGCCCTCGGGCGCGCCTCCGATGCCCATCAAGGCATGCACGCCGGAGCCGGCGACGGCGGCCGAAATGCCGGCGGAAAGGTCCCCATCGGTAATCAACCTGATTCGCGCGCCCGCCTTGCGGATGTCGGAAATGAGCTTCTCATGCCGCGGACGATCGAGGACGATGATCGTCAGATCTGAAACATCACGGTTGAGCCGCTTCGCGATTCCTTTGAGGTTATCCCTCACAGGTGCATCAATATCCACGGCCCCCTTGACCGACGGCCCAACCACGATCTTGTTCATATACATATCGGGCGCGTGCAAAAGTCCGCCGCGCTCGGCTGCGGCCAACACAGCGATCGCGTTTGGTGCTCCCGTCGCACACAGGTTGGTGCCCTCCAACGGATCGACCGCAATATCCACCTGGGTGAAGCGACTGCCGGGCACGTCGCTCGCGCCCATCCCGACGCGCTCGCCGATAAATAGCATCGGAGCTTCATCCCGTTCGCCTTCGCCGATGACGATCGTGCCATCCATGGGAACCGTTTCCATGACCGATCGCATAGTTTCAACCGCTACGTGATCGGCGTTCTTGGGATCGCCCTGCCCCATTATCCGCGCTGCGGCAATTGCCGCTGCTTCCACTATGCGAAGGAAATCAAAGAGCAGATCGTGCTCCATGGGACGATCGGTGGGACGATCGGTATTCATCTTGATGGACTCCCGCGGTCTCGAGGTCTAACCCGGATCGCTTGTCGGCATCTTCACACTGCGAAGCTGTGCACCCGGAATCGTGGCACTCGGAATCTGGGCTCCGAATCTCACCAGACCGGGTTCTGATCAGTTTCTACTTGTGCGAGATGCTCTCTTCCTCTTCTTCCAGTTCTCTCAACTGACTGAGGTGTGGATCGAAACACTGGCGGCAGCGAGCTTCATAGGCACCGGCGGCGCCCACTACTACACGCTCGCGACGGTGTATCAGTCGCTGCGTATAACTTGCGGGATTGCCGCAACGCATGCAGATGGCACGTGTCTTGGTGATGTCTTCAGCGATCGCCAGAAGTTGTGGCATCGGTTCGAAAGGTCGTCCCAGGTAATCCATGTCCAGCCCGGCGATGATCACGCGTTTGCCCTGATCGGCGAGCTGATTGACGACTCGGACCAGATCCAGTTCGAAGAACTGGCCTTCATCGATGCCGACGACATCGGTGTGAAGATCGACAAGAGAGAGTATTTCTCCGGCCGAGGCGACGACCGTCGACTCGATGCGCATTTCAGAATGTGAAACGATTTGTGAGAGGGAATACCTTTCATCGATGGTGGGTTTGAAGATCTGGACCTTCTGTCGCGCGATCTGAGCACGACGAAGTCGACGAATCAACTCCTCGCTCTTCCCACTAAACATCGACCCTGCAATAACCTCTATCCAACCGGCGTCTGAGGCGTGGCGTTCCAAGTATCCCGTCCTTCCTTTCTCTTGTTACTAAGGCCCAATCTTCTACACCAAGTCAAGGTCACGGTCAATTTTTCGATCTCCTATCGCTGCCGTCGTCCGAGGCCGAACCAATGCCAGTTGCCAGCCGGGAATTAGATCGCCCACCTTCGACATCAAGTATTGTGCTCTGAAAGCCTTCAGAGCACGGAGGCAACGCCGGCATCGAGGGCCGGCTGATTTCTGCAAAAAGGGGGTGAAAGCGGAACGCGGTTGGACTAATATCTCATCCGCCACCAACCGCCCGCAACGAGGAAATACACCGGTTTGACCGATTAACGGGGTAAGCACCATGCGAATTTGTTCTGGGAGCAGTCAGTTCCGGCGCAGGTCACTTCTATCTGCGATGACAACCGTTCTGTGGGTTTTCATGCCCGGGCTGTCCGGCAATGTCGAGGGACAGAGAGGGCAGAGCCAAGCTGTTCGGACAACCCAGCAGGGAGACCAACAGACGCCCCGGACCGAGGACGCGGACGTCATCAGGATCAGTACGAAGCTGGTCCAGGTAGATGTCATCGTCACCGATCAAAAAGGCAAGCACGTCAGAGACCTGATAACCGATGACTTCCAGCTCGAGGTTGATGAAAGACACGTTCGACTCGATCGGGAAGGTCGTGGATCAGCAGGAACGTCACTTCACCATCACCCTCGACCAGGCCAAACTAAGTCAGGTCCTGAGGGAGGGTCTCATTTATCAGGCTGACTTTTCGTTGGAGAAACCGGGCGGATATCAGTTCAGGGCCGTCCTGCGTGAGACGTCTTCCGGCAAGCTAGGGACTGCGGCTCAGCTCATCCAGATACCGACCTCAGAAAAGGTCAACTCGCTATTTCCGGCCTTTTTCTCACCGGCACGTCCGGCGCTCCGCGCGAATCGGGAACCCTTCGCCAGTTCGCAGCCAGCACAAAGATGAACTATGGAGCCCTGGTCTACTCACCGACGCATCTTGCGGCGAAGGATGGATACCAGATCACATCCCAAATCGAGATTTTCAAGGACGGGAAAGCGATACATCAATGAGGCGGTCGACCTGTCGAGACGGCTGCCGGGGGGCCGGTTCCGGAGATAAGCGTGGGCGGGCGTCTGCAGCTCAAGGGACTTGAGCCAGGCACCACGAAGTGGTGCACTGGAGTTTGGCCATTTTTATCCCAACCGCGGAGCGGTGAAAGTCCTCTAGCCCAGTGCGTGAGCGCTGGGTTCACGGTTCCTCAATTCTTGGAGCCCCGAAGGGCCGAAAGACGGTCGATGGAAACCGGTCTTTCGGGCCTTCGGCGCTTGCTTGGAGAGGGCAACTCGACCCAGG
>JBDTUW010000115.1:0-8891 GCA_040007555.1 Acidobacteriota bacterium
ACCGCTCACGGCAAGGGGGAGTCACCTGCTTCATCACATCAACCTTCAGGTTGTGTTCAAATGTGCGGTGTTGGAGCACAACCTAAAGGTTGATGAACTCCGGAACGCCCTCGGGCTCTGGCCCTCCAACTGGCAGCTGGCAGCTGGCAACTGGCAACTGACTGCTGTAAACTCAGCGACGTGTCCAATCACGGGCAGCTCCTGAGCAGGCGATCTCATGACCAGTTTCTTCTTTCTTCTCCTCGCGGCCGAGCCCGGAGTTTCAGCTGACTCAGCGCCTGTCTTCTCCTATCTACCCATCGTTCTCTTTCTCCTCGTGGCTGCCGCCTTTCCGGGCGTCGCTCTTCTCGTGATGCGTGCCGTCCGACCGCGAATATATGACGAGCAGAAGATGATGCCTTATGAATGCGGGATCGATCCGATCAAAGACGCGCGAGAGCGCTTCTCGGTTCGTTTCTACATCATCGCCATGCTCTTTCTCATCTTTGACGTCGAAACGGTGTTTCTGCTTCCATGGGCGATCGGGTTTGATCGTCTGGCGGTTTTTGGTTTGATCGAGATGCTCATTTTTGTGTGTATCCTGATCGTTGGCTACTATTACGCCTGGAGAAAGGGCGTGCTCAACTGGGCGTGAAGTGTGGCCCCTGGCGCGTAGGTTATGGCACTTGAATTAGTCCACGCAGAGGGCGCGGGATTTATCACCAGTAAGGTGGACTGGGTGATTAACTGGGGGCGGAGCTCCGCGCTCTGGCCGATGACATTCGGGCTCGCGTGCTGCGCGATCGAGATGATGGCGACCGGAGCATCACGCTTTGATCTTGACCGTTTTGGCGCCGGCGTCTTTCGACCAAGCCCGCGGCAGTCCGACCTGATCATCGTTGCCGGCACCGTCACACTCAAGATGGCGACCGTCGTCAAACGCGTTTACGATCAGATGGCGGAGCCAAAGTGGGTCCTCTCCATGGGCTCCTGTGCCAACGTCGGCGGTCCCTTCAACACCTACTCGACGCTCCAGGGCGTTGACAGGATCATTCCCGTCGATGTGTACGTGCCCGGTTGCCCTCCACGTCCGGAGGCCCTGATTTATGGTCTCATGAAGCTGCAGGACAAGATCATGCGGGAGCATCCGACGCGATTATTTTTTGGGCGGGGAAATGTCGATGCTGGAGACGTTGTCCGTAGCACGGTCGAACGGCCAGTACCGATCAGTCCGCTCGAGAAGGATGCGCGTCCTGACGAACAGACTCGGGTGTAGTCCTGCCTTGAGCTGAGCCGTTTGAGAACTGCTCAGACCTTGAGGACTTCTTCTTCCTTGTGCTTGGCCAGTTCCGCGACTCGAGTAATGTGCTGGTCAGTCAGCTTTTGAACTTCAGCAAGCCCGTCTTTTTCCTCATCCTCTGATATCGTCTTGTCCTTGAGAGCCTTCTTGATCTTGTCGTTGGAGTCGCGTCGAATGTTTCGGATCGCGGTTTTGTGTTCTTCCGCGATTTCACCTACGTGCTTTGCGAGCTGTCTTCGACGCTCTTCGGTGAGGGGCGGGATCGGAATACGGATCAGCTTGCCGTCATTTGAAGGGTTAAGGCCGAGGTCTGAACTTCGGATGGCCTTTTCAATCGGGCCAATCTGAGATGGGTCGAATGGCTGCACCGTCAGAAGGGACGCCTCGGGAGCGTGGACTGTCGCCACCTGATTGAGTGGCATCTGTGTGCCGTAATAGTCAACGGTGATTCCATCGAGAAGACTCGTCGCGGCGCGCCCGGTTCGAACTGTTCCAAGTTTGCGGCGGAAGTCCTCGATCGCGTGTTCCATTCGGCTCTTGGTCTCTTTCGCAATCTCCTTCGTCATCTTTTCTCCTCCGGCTTCTCCGATGTCGCGGCTCCAATCTTCGGTGTCCGCACCAGGGAACCGATCGGCTCGCCACAAGCGGCCCGCTTGATGTTCCCGGCCTTCGTCATATCGAAGACCATGATCGGCAGTCCATTATCCATACAAAGTGAGACAGCGGATGCGTCCATCACTCCAAGCTGATCCTGAAGCAGTCGGAGGTGGCTCAGTTCGTCTATCTTGACTGCTGATGCATCCTTGTTGGGATCGGCGGTGAATATGCCTCCGACGCGCGTCGCCTTCATGATGACATCAGCCTGAATCTCAAGAGCGCGGAGCGCCGCCGCCGAATCGGTCGTAAAGAAGGGTTGTCCAATACCTGCGGCGAAGATGACGATGCGCCCCTTCTCCAGATGACGTACTGCACGTCGCCGGATGAACGGTTCGGCAACTTCGCGCATTTCGATCGCTGACAAAACGCGGGTAAAGCCGCCGCGCTTTTCGAGGGCATCCTGGAGCGCCACGGCATTCATGACCGTCGCTAGCATTCCCATGTAGTCGGCGGAGGCTCGGTCCATGCCTGAAGCACTGGCTTTGATACCGCGAAAGATGTTGCCACCTCCGACCACGAGGGCCACCTCAACGCCAAGATCGACGACATCCTTGACCTCGCCCGCAACGCGATGGACAACCTGAGGGTCGATCCCGTAACCGATGTCGCCCATGAGTGCTTCGCCGCTCAGCTTGAGCAGAATCCGCCGGTAGCGAGGGTTGATCTTGTTTGAGGTTTCTTCCACGTCTTCTCTCGGTCCCTGTCGGGGGCCAAAGCCGGCTCCCCGAACGCCCGCGTTTCCCGTTACTGAATTGCCGCCGCAACCTCGCTCACAAAGTCGTCAGCCTTCTTCTCGAGGCCTTCACCCATCTTATAGCGGGTAAAGCGGCGGACCTGGACCTTCTCGCCGGTTTCCGATGAGAGTCGCGTTACCAGTTCTCCAACGGTCATCGCCTGATCCCTCACGAAGGGCTGCTCGAGCAGGACGGATTCTGTATAGAACTTGTCGATCCGTCCCTGAATCATCTTCTCGATGATCTGCTCAGGCTTGTTGGCATTTTTGGGGTCCGCCATCGCCTGACCCCGTGCGATTTCGCGCTCCTTCTCGATTGTCGCGGGAGGGACATCTTCCTTCGAGACAAACTGAGGCTCGGCCGCGCAGATGTGCATGGCGAGGTCCTTGACGAAGCGAAGGAAGTCCTCCGTGCGAGCGACAAAGTCGGTCTCACAATTGACCTCGACGAGAACACCTACTTTGCCACCCATGTGAATGTAAGACCCGACGATCCCCTCGGCGGCGATCCTGCCTTCGCGCTTCTTGGCGCTGGCAAGACCGGCTTTGCGGAGAATCTCGATTGCCTGTCCCTCAGCCCCATCCGCTTCCGTCAGAGCCTTTTTGCAGTCCATCATTCCCGCGCCAGTCTTCTCGCGCAGGTTCTTGACCATCTCAGGAGTAATTGATGCCATTGTTGCCTCTTGGTTATTTTCAGGGCAGCTGTCCTGCCGCCCTTGCCGGTAGAATATTGCTTTCTATCGATTCTGCAAAAACGGCGCTGCCGTTGCTCGCGGCTGCGCCGTTCTATGTTCGGTCTGTTTGCGGTGCCGCACACCGCGCAAATCGCAACTTGTTAAGCCGTCGTCTCCGCCGTGGTACCGGCTGGTGCTTCGACGGGAGCCTCAACCGGGCTCACAGTCTGCTCATCTGCGGAGACTGGGGCTGACGCTGGAACTGGCGTTTCCGTTGGAACTTCGACAACAGGAGCGCTTTCTTTAGGTCTAGCGGCGGGCAGTCCAGCGGCGGGTGAGCCGGCCCCGGGTATGGCAATCGTTGGCCTGCGTCGCTCCGGACGAGGTCCGCGATCACCAGTGCGTTCGCCACCACCACCACCACGTCGCTCTCGTCTGTCACCACGTTCGCCGCGATCACGTCTCGGACGTGCGGCGGGGTCGGCGACTCCTCCAGAGGCGGACAACTGTTCAGCCGCGATTGCCGCTTCCTCGCTCTCCTTTTGCTGGGCGAGCTGCTGTCCCTCAAGGACGGCGTCAGCGATCCGCGAAGCAAAGAGTCTGACGGCGCGTAATGCGTCGTCGTTACCCGGAATGACGAAGTTCACGCCATCGGGGTCACAATTGGTGTCGACTACGGCGACGACCGGTATTCCCAACCGGTTCGCTTCCTTGACGGCGATCTCTTCCTTGTTGGTATCGATGACAAAGATCACGTCCGGAAGCCGCTTCAGGTCCTTAATACCCGAAAGGTTCTTCTCAAGCGCCAGCCGCTCGCGCTCAATCCCCAGGCGCTCCTTCTTGGCAAACTGCTCAATCCGGCCGTCAGCCTGCATGGCGTCGATCTCTTTCAGCCGTTTGATCGATTTCTGGATGGTCTGGAAATTTGTCAGGAGTCCACCCAGCCAACGCTGGTTGATATAGAACTGGTTGCAGCGATGCGCTTCGTCTCTGATCGCATCCTGCGCCTGTCGCTTGGTGCCCACAAAGAGAAGCGTCCGTCCGGAGTGCTGGCTCATCAGTTCAGTGACGAACTTAATGGCCTCCTTAAACATCCGCTGCGTCTTCTGCAAATCAATAATGTAGATGCCATTGCGCTCGCCGAAGATAAACTCCTTCATCTTCGGGTTCCAACGGCGCACCTGATGCCCGAAGTGTACGCCAGCTTCGAGCAATTCCTTCATTGTTACTGTAGCCAATCAGACCTCCGTCAACCTGGTTTATGTACTCGCCAGCGCCTCAGTTCACATGGGAACAACCAATGTGGCGCCGGTAATGGATTAGTGGGGAGTCGGCAATGCGACCCGAAGGCATTGGCTTCGAGGTCGCACCGCAAACATCCACGAGAATTACCGCTTCGAGAACTGGAATCTCTTGCGCGCGCCCTTCTGCCCGTACTTCTTTCTTTCCTTGGCACGGGGATCACGCGTCAGCAAGCCCGCCCGCTTGAGCTTCTTTCGAAGTTCGGTGTTGAACTCACACAGGGCACGAGCGATTCCGTGACGCACAGCTCCAGCCTGACCTGCCGCGCCACCACCCTCAACGTTGACGAGGACGTCAAACTTGCCGAGAGTGTCGGTCAGCTGCAGTGGCTGACGGATAATCATCCGCAGCGTCTCATTCTTGAAGTAGGTGTCGATCGACGAACGGTTGACTTTGAACTCGCCGCTACCGGGTCGCAGGTAGACACGAGCTGTCGCGCTCTTCCGCCGTCCTGTTCCGTAAAACTGAATTTCAGCCACGTCTGAACTCACTCCTGATTGTCTCGACCTGGTAAGGCCCCCACGATCCCGTAAGCGACCCCCTAAAGTTACCAGCCCTGTTAGGTTACCAGATACCGTAATTCAGCCACCTAGGCAGCTGACTTGCCGACAGTCTTCGCAACTGGCCTCTGAGCAGCGTGTGGATGCTCCGGACCGGCGTAGACCTTCAACTTGCTGCCCATTGCACGACCCAGCTTTGACTTTGGCAGCATTCCCCTGATCGCCAATTCAAGCAAGCGATCAGGTCTTTTCGCCAGAAGGTCACGCGCGCGCGTTTCCTTCAAACCGCCTGGCCAACCCGTATGATGACGATACATCTTGTCGTTAGCCTTATTTCCCTTAAAGATGACCTTGGCGGCATTGATGACGATGACGTGATCGCCCATGTCGAGAAACGGCGTGAACGTCGGCTTGTGCTTACCCATCAACAGATGGGCGACTTCCGTTGCCAGACGCCCGACGGGCAAATCAGTCGCATCGACGACGTGCCACTCGCGATGTTCCTCGAGCCCTTTGCCGCTCGGAAAGTATGTGGACATAGATATGATCTCCCTACCAAACCGTGAAAAACGCGAACGGTAAGAATATGAAAAAGCTTCGCGAGTGTCAAGCTAAACAGGCTAAACAGGCTAAACAGGCTAAACGGGCTTTACGAGGCTAAACCAAGCAAAACGGGGCCAAGTGGAGCCCACCTGCCGCGAGATCGGAGCTGGATCATTAACGCACAGAATTGTAGAAAGAGCGATGCCGCCAGAGCACCGTTTCTCGGTCAGCGCCAGGTCGCCTCGTATCAGCCTCCGAATGCTGGTGCTAACTACCGCGCCCGACCCGCAGTGTCAGGGTCGCTTTCACGTAGATGTCGCGAAATTGACAAATCCCTTAAATAGCTGAAGAATGCATTGAAAAGACGCTAGTCGAGCGTGGCGCACTATTTTGCCCGCCGGCATATCATTCCTCATTCATAGGACGCATCCTGGATGGTCACTGGAGAACCCCGCACCATCAACGAACTCTTTGCGCGGTCCATCAGCCGGCGCGCAGCCGATGTCGTCATGCGCGTCAAGCGTGGGCGCGTCTGGCGAGATATTATCGGGTCAGAGCTGGATGAGCGAGTTCGCAATGTTGCCCTCGGCCTTTTCGCTTCAGGCGTACGA
The DNA here is from genome assembly GCA_040007555.1 of Acidobacteriota bacterium. Classification (GTDB taxonomy): domain Bacteria; phylum Acidobacteriota; class Blastocatellia; order RBC074; family RBC074; genus JANNRD01. The sequence continues at coordinate 6,300 of JBDTUW010000115.1, forward strand.
CGCGGCGATCGCGTTGCGATGCTTGCCGAAAGCTGTCCCGAGTGGTGCATTGTCGATTACGGAATTCTCGCAAGCGGCGCAGTCACGGTGCCCATTTACCCCACGCAGGCGCTCGACCAGGTTGAGTTCATCCTGCGGAATTGTGGTGCACGGATTCTGTTTGTTTCGTCCGCGAAGCTCCAGCGCCGAATCCAGAGCGTGATCGACTCGTTTAAGGGGAAAGAGGCCCTCGAGGTCATTGTTTTCGAGCCGGCGCGCGAAGAGGGACAGCGCGCCTCCACCGATCTGGCTTCGCTTGAGTCCCGCGGCGCCGAGGAGCGCACGCGTCAGCCCCTGCTCTATCAAAGACTTCTTTCCCCTCCCGAGGCGCCTGGGCCGGACGATGTCGCGACCATCATCTACACCTCAGGGACTACCGGTGAGCCGAAGGGTGTCGTTCTGACGCACCGAAACCTCGTTTTCGATGCGCTCTCGACGGGGTCCATATTCCAGCTGCGCCCCGATGACGTCGCCCTCAGCTTTCTTCCACTCTCGCATGTCTTCGAGCGAACGGTCCTCTACATATACATGCACTTCAATATTCCCGTCGCCTTCGCAAAAGGTGTCGAGACTGTTGCTGAAGACATTATAGAGGTGAAGCCAACGATTCTGACCGCCGTCCCACGGCTGTTCGAACGTATCTACGCAACCATCAACAAGCGGGCTGCGGAGGCCACCCCGTGGCAGCAGCGCGTCTTTCATCGCGCGCTTAAAGTAGGCCGACAGTACGCTCACCTGCTGGATCGAAAGGAGTCGATCCCGGTTAGTCTTGCGCTCGAGCATCGTCTGATGGACCGGCTTGTTTTCCGGAAATGGCGGGAAGCGGTTGGTGGACGCGTGCGCTTCTTCTTTTCAGGTGGGGCTGCACTTCCACCCGAGCTGGCGTACATTTTTCTCGGAGCAGGGGTGCTTATTCTTCAGGGTTATGGACTGACTGAGACCGCACCTGTCGTGGCAGTCAATCGCCCTGACAACAATCGGATTGGGACGATTGGGCCACCGATACCCGGCGTTAAAGTCCAGGTCGCCGAGGATGGCGAGCTCCTGGTCCAGGGCGATCTGGTGATGCAGGGCTACTATCGACAACCAGAGGAAACCGAACGGATCATCGAACGACGCGATGATGGAATCTGGTTTCATACTGGCGATATTGGCATCATCGACCCGGACGGATTCATCAGGATCACGGATCGGAAGAAGGATTTATTCAAGACAAGTCTGGGCAAATATATCGCCCCGCAGCCGATCGAGAATTCGATCCGCGGAATACCTCTCGTCGAGCAGGTAATCGTCATTGGCGCAGAGCGCAAGTATCCAGCGGCGCTGATCGTGCCCAATTTCGATGCGCTGCGTGCCTACGCGGACTCGCTTCAACTCGGGATCAAAGACCGGGCGGAGCTCGTTAGACATCCCAGGATTGTGGACTTCTACAAGAAAAAAGTGGATGAGGTGACCCGTCACCTCGGTCAGCATGAGAAGATCAAGAAGATCGCGCTTCTCAATGAGGAGTTCACGGTTGAAGGCGGAGAATTGACGCCAACGCTCAAGGTTCGCCGAAAGTTTGTCGAAGAAAAACACCAGCAACTGATCGACGCCCTTTACCCGAAGTCGGAAGTTGAAATCGGTTGAGCGTTCAAGGTCTTTAGTATCGCTCTCGCAAAATATGCCGGATCCCATCGCTCCAAACTCCGGGGGCAACTCTGGGCGCATATCAGGCGGCAATTCTCGGCCAGCCGCGTTCTTCAGCGGCCTGCTCCCGTCGAGCTGGATGGGCCGTGCGATGGCGCTCGGGATCGCCGTCTGGTTCATCAACTGGGTATTTTCCGTAGAGGGACTGATTTTCGGCAGCGGATGGCTGAAGGCCTTCGTCGATCTTGCCTCAGTCCTCGCCCTGGTTCCGTTCGCATACTTCGTCATCAAGGGGACCCGCTGGTTTTTCGAGCACCTGCTATGGCGGCTGCGAAGAAGGCTACTGGTAACTTACTTTCTCCTCGGAGTTCTGCCGTTACTGCTCGTGATCGCGCTGGTTGCCGCCATCGGTTTTGCGATCGTCACGGGGTCGACCTTGCGCCTTGCCGCGCGCCAGCTGGAGCTCTATCTGGTGAACTCTCGCGGCGTGATCAATTCACTCGCCCAAGAAATCGAGCCCCTCAGCCCATTCAGTATGGATCGGCCATCGGAGTTGCGCCAACTGCTCGAGGATCGTGCCCGGACTCTGGCTGTCGTGTTTCCGGAGCTTTCCCTCGGGATTGTCAGCGAGAGTCACCCGGAGAAGAACCTCTTCGTGGCAACCGCGTCCGATGGAGGTGAGGGGCGCGGTGGGAATGAGCCAGCACTGTTCCGCCGTGATGGAACCACCTGGCCCCCGTGGGTGATGGCCGCGGACAGCATTCATGGGTTGGTAGCGGTCAAGACACCGGCCGGCACGCGACAGGTGCATGTCTTCCATCAGGTGCGAATCGGTACTGCTGATCGCGTCAGATTGGTGCTCAGCTATCCCGTAGGCGAGGAGCTTTGCCGGCGCCTGACACAAACCACGGGTCTGTCAATTAC
>JBDTUW010000116.1:0-8881 GCA_040007555.1 Acidobacteriota bacterium
AACGTTGACGAGCACCTGATCGTCAACGAGTTTGTTGGGTAACCCTGTACTGGCGATGGCCCAACTGGCGGCGCTGTCCGTTGACCGGTAGACTCCCGCCGTTGTACCTGCGAAAAATGAGTTCCCGGAAACCGCCAGACTCAGAACTGGGCGGTACTCGCCGGAGGCAAGCTTCGGCAGCCCATTGCTGACCTCGGTCCAGCTCGCGCCATTGTCGGTGGATCGATAGACTCCGACTCCGGTCCCTGCAAGAATCGCACCACCAGTGTTGAGCAGTGAGATGACGTCAGTACTTGCGAGCCCGCTTGGCGCCCAGCTCGCGCCATTGTCGGTCGAACGAAAGACTCCGCCAAAATCGGTTCCGGCGAAGATCGTGCTCCCGTTAACGAGAAAACACTGAATCAGACCGCCATCAATGCCAGGACTGCGCGCCCATTTTGCATCGACCGTGATCGCCACTGAGCCAGTCGCACTCTGCACCGGGAATCCATTGTCGAGCAGAGTCAGGTTCAGCGTATAGCTTCCGATCTGCGCGGCCGTTGGCGTCCATTCAAATAACCAGCTCGTTGCGGTCGTCTGTTTGATGGTTGCGCCCGCAGGCAGACCGGTCGAGTTGAGTATCAGCGTCTGCGCGTCGCCATCACGACCCGTGATGACAAACGCGAGCTTCTGACCGATGTTGGTCGAAAACGCATTTCCAACCTCGAGCTGCGGTTGATCGGGAACCGGCTGGACCGCGATCGAAACCACGGCCGGCGCGCTCTCAACTGTTCCATTCCCGACGGCAAAGCTGAAGGTGTCCGAGCCGTTGAAATCCTGATCCGGACGATAAACGACGTTGGGCGCAGTTCCCTCCAGACGGCCACGCAGCGGCTGATTGACGATCCTGAAGATCGTCCCGCCAATACCTGCCAAAGCGATATTGACCGGAGTATCTTCGTTGGTGAGGACACTTTGACCGGTGGCGACCGGGGCGTTGCCGGCTCCAGCCTTCACCTCCAGGTCTATCGATGAAGTACTTGTCTGGTTCTGACTATCGTTGGCGCCGAGCACAAGTGTGTAATTTCCGGTAGCGCCAGCTCCCGGGGCAAGTCTGAGAGTGTAGCGATCATTCCCCAGACTGAGTACGCTGGCGAATTGGGCACCGGTGACCGTGATCGGCTGGAGTGTCAGACCAACGACGCGTGCATAGGCAAGGAACGAAAAGTCGGATGTCTTTCCGGCTTCGATCGAAAGGTTCTTCGGCGCAACGATCAATGGCGCTTTTGTCAGACCCTGCCCGGGGAGCTTGATCGGAGGCGAAACGTACGTCAGACCTCCGGCGCCTGGCAGTAAGGCGGTACGCTGGGCGCGATCAACCGTGCCATCCGGTCGCAGAAAGCTGACTTCGACCGCCAGCGGCAAGGTGCCCACAACAGGCACGTTGATCAGAAAGAAGGTGCCATTGTCATCGGTCAGACTGAATATTGACTGACCGCTGACCTGAACCAGCGCGCCACGCGCCGGTGCATCATTCTCTTCGACGACTCGTCCGTAAATAGTGGTCGTTGGGTAGCTGTCCGAAACAAAATAATATGTGGACTCGATGACTGCAGTCGAAGCAGTCTGAATCTTTTGACCATCCGCTGTCACCGTAGCGGTTCCTGCTGTCACGAATTGACCGATCGTGTTGCTGTTTGGTGTCTGGTCGAATCGATAAAGCGTGACGGTTTTGTTTGCGGGCAGGCTATCGGTGTTGGGAAAGGTCAGTCGCCCACCTGGTTGTATCCGCGCGCCAAAGGGTGAAAGCTGGACGATCGTCGAGCTGTACTGCCCGTATGGAAGATCTGATGGAGTCCTTCCAGTATCGAGCACGGTCACCTTAAGTGAAGTGACTGGTGGCCCACCATCCGGGAACTGGACGGCGGAGCCGTTTGGCTCAAAGACCACCTGGCCGGTCTGTCCGACGACTTCACTCTCGTTGGGTGTTGCCTGTGCAGGCACCGCGAACTGACCCTCTGGCATCGCTCCGGCAATCGTTGGCACGCTTTGATTCGATTCCGATTTGAGCTCGATGTACTCGGGGAAGGGATTGTCACGATTGGCGGTGACGACGCGGATGCGACGTTTCTCCTTTGCCAAACCAAGGACGGGATTGCTGGTTCCATCGACTTCAAAGACCAGACCGCTCGAGAGGGGACTAGTCGGGGGAACATCCGGCATCAGAAACGATCCATCGCTGCTGGTTTGAATTGGCGGCAGATTAAACCCAACGAGCCGGATCGTCACTTGAGGAGCGCCGACACGAAGACTGGTGCCATCGGGCTGTTTTTGCGCTACCTGGACGATACCGCTCAAGGAGGTGCGCATCTTGAATGGGTAGCTGGCTTCGCCACGGGAGTTGCGAACGACGAGATTGCCGGTGCCAGCGCCATAAGGAACGAGCACTCGGAGACTGGTCGGATGCGCTTCGACAATCTTGGCGTTATAGAGCTTTTTATTGACATCCGAGATGATGACTTCGGAGTCCGATGAGAAACCGGTGCCGCTGATTTCGACCATCTCTCCAGCGAGCGATTCGGGATTGCTCAGCGCATTGACACTTGGAGGAGAGTTGCTGGGGGGGGCGATCTCGATCTCGCAGAGATTGGAGGTGCCAAAGCCGATGGCCGTAAACGCGAGCGTCAGCCGGCCGCGTAAGGTGCGCGAGAGTTTGAGATTGACTTGATCGAGTCCAACAAAGCTGCCTTGTTCGCCGACAAAGAGCGGGATGAGTTCTTCACCGCCGATGAGTACACGCGTGGCATTGGCGCTTGCCACCTTACGAATACCAGTCAGGAACAGGATAAGAAATAGTTCGTCTTCCGGTGGTCCAAGATCGATCGGACGTGGGATAAAGCTCCCGCTTTGCGCATTGTACTGAAAGACATTCTCGACGCCGAGAAAGGCGCCATTGCGATATCGATAAATGAGTGCGGCCGGCACACCTGAGCCGCTGCTGTTGGCGGTAAAGACGGCGGGCGTCACCGTACCTACCTCGATTTCGCCAGCGGCAACGATTTGTCCCGCGCCATTCTTGACAACGATTGGTCCCTTACCGGGTTCGAGGTCCGCAGGAACCAGGATGTTGAGCTGGTCAAAACCCGGGGTATTGACTAGCGCGAAGATGCCCGCCGAGCGACCGTGGATCTCGACTGAAAAGTTACCCAGGAGCGTAGGGAGATCAACGCCAGGAGTTCCGGGAATGGCGTCAGTCGCCACCATAAACGTGCCCTGCGGCAGAATCCCCGAGGTAAACGCGGCAACAATTGAGTTTGGGGCAACGGCCCGGTTGCTCTGAAAACTTGCTGCGGAGACCGCGACGAGTGGCGATACGTTCTGCGCCGCTCCACGCGTGGTTTGCCGGGGAGCATCGAAGGAAAATAGCGAAAGCGTAAAAATTGTGATTAGCAGGACTCTTGCCGTGGGCAATAGCCAAGCCGTTCGCCGGGTGAAAAGCGACGCGATCATGTAGGTCTACCTCCTGACACAAATACAAGTCCAGGATGGAACGGCCTGTTGGATTCCCGCGGCGTAGCTCCGCGTTGTCCGAGACGGGCAAGATTCCTAGTTTTTTGTAATCCAGCTCAAATGCGGCTTCTGCTCGGGGCTGACGATTGGGGGTTACCAGCCGAGGGCGTAGCGACCGCGGCGCACATCGGCGCCGGCCTGAATGACCCGGGATTTCGGGTCAAAAACGATGATTGTGGGCGCAGAGTCCGCGCCATATTCGCCTTTCAATTCAATCTTATGTCCGCGTTTCTTCAGTTCATCGATGACCGCTGGCGTCAGCCTCGTCTCGACCTGGAGCACGCCCGGTTGAAAACGATGCTCATCGAATGAACTTACAAAATGCAGAGTCTCGAACCGCGCTGCCTCAACCGCTTCCTGCGGGCTCATTCCAAACTCAATAACGTTAAGCAGAACCTGCAGCAGCGCCTGTTCCTGCGTGTCACCGCCCGGTGTTGAAAGCGCCGCAAATGGTTCCCCATCCTTAAGTACGATCGTTGGCGTGAGCGTGATTCGCGGACGCTTGCCAGGCTTAAGCTCATTTGGGTGGCCCGGTGTCAGTAGAAAACTTTGTAATCGGTTCGACACTGGGATGCCCGTCTCACCCGCGATAAACGCGGGGAGCCAGGCGCCGCTGGGCGTCGCCGAGAACACACGACCTGCTGAGTCTATAACATTGACGCAGGTGGTGTCATTCGCGCGCTGAGCAGGCGGCAGTGTCGAAGGACCCGTTAATGGCTGAACGCCCTCGCCCGCTGCCAGCGAACGCCGGCCGATCGGATCGCCCGGGCGCTGCTCCATTGACGCCTTCAGCGGGTCGATCAAGCCGCGGCGAATCCCCGCGTAATCCTTTGCAAGCAGTTCTGCTCCAGGCACTTTCGCGAATCGCGGATCGCCGTAATAGCGGTCCCGATCCGCAAATGCGAGTTTCAACACCTCCGCCACGGTGTGAGTGTAATCGGCAGAATTGTGACCGAAACTCTTAAGATCATACCCCTCAAGCAGGTTGAGCGCTTCGAGCATCATCGGCCCCTGGCTCCAGAAACCCGCCTTATAGACTTCGAAGCCGCGATAGGTGACGCGAGTTGGCTCCTCGATTTCGGCGTGGAACTTCGCGAGATCGGAGGCTCTCAGTGGGCCACCGGCATCAGCTACGGCCTTGCCTATGCGTGCGGCAATCGGGCCGCGGTAGAAGTAATCGCGAACGCTCTCCAGAGCGAGATGACGGCCGCGCCTGGTGTTCCTCTTCTCCACGGCGACGAGCTCGCGAAGTGTTCGAGCGAGATCGCGTTGAACAAAGACGTCTCCAACCTTCGGTTCCTCGCCGTTTGGAAGGAAGATCGCTCGAGCGGCGGGCCATTCCTCGAATACCTTTCGGGTACGTTGAATGTAGGCGACGCGAAGCTCATCAATGGGAAAGCCATCGGCCAGTTCGATGGCCGGAGTCATGACATCAGCGAGACGCATGGTCCCGAATTGATCGAGCGCGACAATCATCGCGTCGAGTACGCCGGGCACGGTTGCGGCCAGGGGGCCGGTTGATGGAATGCGCAGGCCCTTGCCAGTGAAGAACTCGCGAGTGGCCAATTCCGGGGCAACACCCTGCCCATTGATGGTCACGACAGCTTTGCCAGGGAGCTTAATCAGGATTGGAACTTCACCACCAAAGCCGAAATGAGAGAACTCGATAACGGAGGCTGCGAGCACGGTGGCGACTCCGGCATCGACGGCATTCCCACCGCGATGAAGCATCCGCAAACCGGCTTCGACCGAGAGTGGATGCCCACCGGCGACAACTCCATGTCGACCTCGCACTGTCGGGCGAAATGTGGTCGGTCGAGTTGGCGTTTGAGCTGTGACAGTCAGCGCGACTAAGGCGATAAGCGCCAGGGAGAGCGATCGGCGACGCATCGGGGAACCTCCAGCAAAGAGATAGCAGATAAGCGCGACCGCGACAAGGTTGGCCAGTTCGCGTTGCGGGTATCTAGAAACCGCCCCACCACGAATTAGTGCACGCGCGGCGGTAGGCACGACGTGCAAAGACTTCAATGCAAGGGCGCCAAGACGCGCGGGAATGCGACACCTTGCATCAGCCAATTGAGTGATCGCATTTTGCCATCCACTGAAGCCCTTGCGTCCTTCCGTCCCAAACTTTGTCCAAACTCCAGCGCCACTTTTTCGGCCGGGCGGCACAAACGAGAATATGTCCCAACTCCAGCCCACGAAGTGGCCAAGTTTGATGACCTGGTGCCCAATTATGGGGATGCATCCCCACTTTATTTTCTGGCCCATCTGCTCAGTTTCTGGACACCCTGGCTGGGAGCCAACTCGTTTGCAGAAATGGGGTTTAAGCGAAAGAGCGGCCCTCAAGAACAGCCGCGCATAACGCAACCGCAGCCCAGTAACCAGCGCTGTCTGTGGATTTGGTCCAGTATTGCACAATCACTCAAGCCCGGGTGCGCTATGATCATTGCACTCTCTTCGTTCGAGAATGAACAAGGGTAGGGCGAATAAGCGCCAGACACCATATTGCCAACCAAATCGGAGGCGACTGCCCGAAAGGATAGGAATCGGGGAGTCAAACGGCCGGAATGTCGGAAGAGTGCGGTTCGAATAAGGACCTTAAGCATCGGACGAAATAGCGCCGGTGTTGACAAGTCGTCAGAAACGCACAGCCTCGCGAAGCAAATTGGCATAAACAAACTAACTAATAAACTCAGAAGAACATTAAATAGTCAGGCCCAGTCGTTGTTTGGAACGGCGGGACACTGTGGAGAAGTGCTAGATGAAGTTTGGACATGTTTCTTATCTCAACCGGGTGGGCCTGGTTGCCTTTTTCTCTCTCTCGCTAGTGCTCATGTCGGGCATTGCCAGCGCGACAACGGCGATCATCCCATCGGATGATGAGCTGATAATTGGCTCTCGGGCAATCGTTGAAGGACGAGTTCTTGGAATTAGTACGCAGTACGACGAAGTCGGTGGATTGGTATTTACCTACATCACACTCCAGATCAATGAAGTATTTAAGGGCACGATCGACTCCGAACGCATCGTCATCAAGCAGCTAGGTGGAATTGCCGGTGAGCACGGAACCATGCTCTATGGCACTCCCGAGTTCGCGATGAACGAACGCGCGGTGCTCTTTCTCGACACCTCGCGCGATGGAAGCCTTCGTGTACATCATTGGTTTCTGGGCAAATTCGACATTTCCGAGATCGGCAACACTGGCATCGTAAACGTCAACCGATCCAGCGCCGGCGAGAACGTTTCAATCCTGGGCCGCTCAACGGCAGGAAACGTTACCGACCGCCTGCGATTAGACGAGTTTGAGGACATGATTCGGGAAGGAGTCATCCGTAATCGAAGGTCATCGCAACTGATGGAACGGCGATATTACTCGCGAGTGCCCTTGCTCGCCTTCCCCGCGGACTACATTCGGGTAGCGGAGCGCGAGGTGATTGCAGTGCCCAGCTTTACATTTCTGACGCCCGCGAGTCCGGCCAGGTGGTTCGAACCCGACACCGGGAAGACAGTGAGCTTTGTCATCAATACCTCGGTTGGAGCAGCTGGCCCTCTCCCGGCCAATGATTCACCTGCTCAGATTCTCGCGGACGCACTCAGCGCTATGAGCGCGCTCTCCTCCGTCAGTGGTTCTTCGCTTCGCTTGATCGGGAGCTCGTCCACCACCGGCGGGTGCGGTATTCAGACCGGGGATGGGAACGCAATTTCGTTCAACAATTGCGATGGGTTCTTCAGTCCGGGTGGGGGCTGTTCGGGTATCCTCGCGGTCGGCGGCGTGCCTTCCTACACTCTCTCAAATCCAGTCGTAATTAACGGCACGTCCTTCTATAAGACCGTGGAGGGAGACGTCACTTTCAATCCATATGCGAGCTGTTACTTCACTGATCGCTGTCGAGTCCAGGAAGTAATGACTCACGAGTTGGGCCACGCCATCGGTTTGGGTCATTCAGCGGACCCGACTGCAACCATGTCGCCAGCGGCACATTTCGATGGCCGGTGCGCCAGCTTGGCCGCCGACGACATCGCTGGCATCCGCGCCCTCTACCCGGCCATCGGCAACTGAATATGGCCGCTGACTGGGACGTCGGGTAGGGACGGGGCTTGTCCCCGCCCGGCTTCCGAAACCGCTGGGACATCGGGTAGGGACGGGGCTTGTCCCCTGCCCGCTTTCCGAAGCCGCAACCGCAGCGGGCAGGGTGAAGCCCCGCCCCCACAGCCTTTCACGCGGTGCGTCTCCAACCCACTAAAAAGTAGAACTCCGACCTGAGCCTGAGCACCAACTGGCGGGCGAATGTGGTACTTTACAACGCGCACGCAGCATCCGTTTTTGGCGATACCGTCTCGTCAGAGCACGACACTCACACCGAGCCAGTTAAACTCATGCAACTGCCCGGAACCCCATCCCTTTTCTTTCTCTTCTACATCCTCCTGCTTCTTCCCTGGATGGCGATTCGCAGCGCCAAGCGAGTTCGCGAAATCAGTCAGGAGTCCTCAACTAAACCGCTCCCGGACCGCGAGGCAATCTGGATCGGAACGATCCTGAACCTCGCGGCGATGCTCTTCGCTGCCTGGATCATTGGCAATAGTTTTGGTTTTGAACCCTTCGGCGGTGTGTCCTCCATCGATATCAAGGACGTCCTCGCCGCTGCTGCGACTCTCGGCGTGTGCTTTATCCTGCGAGCCATGACACGTGCTCTGCGGACGGACGAGGAGCGACGGCGAATGGTTGTCTTTCGCATCGCGCCAAGCTCCCCTCGCGAGTGGGCGCTATGGACGTTAACCGTGCTCTTTGCGGGTGTGTCTGAGGAAGTAGCCTACCGCGGCGCAGCGATGTCGATCCTCTGGTACTCGTTGAGGAATCCCTGGCTCGCAGCTTTCATCTGCGCCGTTGCGTTTGCGGTCGCTCACTGGTCACAAGGCGTGAAGAGTGGCGTCGTCATCTTTGCGATCGCCCTTGCCATGCATGCCCTCGTGGCGATCACGGGAACGCTGGTCCTGGCGATGATCGTGCACGCGACATACGATTTCGTCGCGGGTTACCTGATCGCCAAAGAAGCACGTCGCTTCGATCTTGAGGCTCCCTGCAGTCAGTGCGGTCCTCGCCCCTTTCCTTTAGCGTAGGGCGCGTAGGGCGCAAAGGGGGGAGACGTAGCCCGATGGCGTCTTCGCCTGCTAGAATTCCCGGCTGGAGGTCCGATGCATCTGGTCCTGTTCGCAGCCGAAGGTGACGGCCACACTCAGCTCCTCATGACGCTCATGGTCATGTTCATCGCCGCGAAAGTTGCGGCGGAGGTATTTGAGCGGCTCAAGCAGCCCGCCGTTGCCGGTGAGA
>JBDTUW010000117.1:0-8875 GCA_040007555.1 Acidobacteriota bacterium
GCATTTGCGATAAACGCCCCGGGGTCGAGCACAAATAAGTAGGACATAGGAAGTAGAACATCATTCTACCCCACTGAAAATTGAGTTTTCAATCGCAGGCGAGGAAGTTGCGGTGAATGGCACGTCCGGGGCGTTCTTTCGGGGGTGTCAAAACCAGTCCGGGAGACATCTTGGAGTCAACGTCTCCCGCCGGTGGAAGAATAGACTAGAAGAGTTTTTCGGATGGAGGCTGCACTCCCTTAAGTCTGAGGTAAATGACCGTCTGACCACGATGATGTGTCTGATGCTCAAAGGCAGCGGCCAGTACAACTGAGCGCGGACGATTCATTCCAGCAACCGGGACTCGTTCATCGAGCTTCGTATCCGTCAGTCCCTTGACCGACGCAATGACGAAATCGTAACTGTCGAGGACCGCTTTGGTCACGGCAGCCTTGGTTTTTGCCTCGTCCTTCTCCAGATTCTTGCCGACCATTGCGTTTGTGGCGCCCGTTGCCCGAGAGCCGATGCCATAGTTGCCGCCGGCGAGATGCAGCATTTGTTCGGCAAAACTGCGGATGTCCGGGCTCGGCTTGAAGGCATAGCCGTCCTCCGGCATCGCGTCAAGAAACTCTTTTGTGTAGTCACGGGCGCGGGTCCACTCGCGCGCCAGACCCTCAGCACGGGCTGCGGGATAGTCTGCCAGCTTTGGTGGCGTCTGCGGAGCTCCACCTGCCGCCTGCTGGGCAAAGCCCACAAGCGAAAAAGCGAGGCTGATGGCGATGCTACTCATCAGGTAGCGTAAAGCAGTGATGCCTTGTCTCATTGATTCTCCTAAGCCTTGGGATGGTGATTGTTGAGTGTACAGGGTCAAGCTGTCAGGCGATTATACGTCAGATGCCGGTCAATAGTTGTCTCGAAGATACAGTTTCGCGCGAGAAAACGCCTGGGACGTAAATAATTGTCAAAGTTGTTAGGGTGGTGTCAAACCCGGGCTTTTCTTTCCAGGTCGCTCCCCGGCGACTCCACCATGACAACCCCGGCAGCAATCAGCCGGGCGCTTCAGGGCAAAGTTGATCGTCGCGCCGTGTCACGCGCTGGCCGAGTTGCTCGCTTGACTGCGGGGGCGGTGACCTGGTGTGTTAAACTTCCGCAAAGTCGACTGAGGTCTGCCCGATGCAGCCGCTTGAACTAGTATGAAAGAGATTTTTGGCAAAGATGGCCTGATCGCCCGCTTTCACCCTGATTTCGAGTTCAGGCCGGGCCAACTGGCGATGGCGGAGGCGGTCTCAAACGCGCTCGCGGCCAAGCGCCACCTGCTGGTTGAGGCCGGGACTGGCATCGGCAAGACACTCGCCTATCTCGTGCCCGCGGTTGCCACCGGACGCCGGATAATAATTTCTACCGGAACCAAGAATCTTCAGGAGCAGCTTTTCTTCAAGGACATTCCATTCCTGCAATCGATTCTTCCTCGCAAGTTTCGCGCGACGTATCTGAAGGGCCGATCAAACTACGTTTGCCTCAACCGCCTGAAGCGAGCGGAAACGTCACCGATCCTGAGCGGAATGGACGAAGCTGATTACTTCGAGGAAGTCCGTCAGTGGGCTTACACCAGCGATACCGGCGATCGGGCGGAGCTGACGCGACTGCCGGAGAGCCTCTCATTCTGGCGAAATATCGATGCGCGTTCGGATATCTGCCTTGGGTCGAAATGCCCGAGTTTCGATCCCTGCTTCATTACGCGCGCGCGCCAGGCATCGCTTGAATCTGAAATAGTCATTGTCAATCATCATCTTTTCTTTGCCGACCTCGCGCTTCGGGGTCGTGACTGGGGTCAGGTACTACCCGACTACAGCGCAGTGATCTTCGATGAAGCCCATCAAATCGAAGACATTGCCGCGCAGTACTTTGGGGCATCGGTCTCAAGTTTTCAGTTGGTTGACGTAATTGCAGACATCACCCGCTTGCCGTTGACCGATGTCGATGCGACCCGAGACCTGAATGCATCGAGTGCCCGAGTCATGCGGCTGGCAGAGCACTTCTGGGTCAGTTTTCTCAATTCGGATTCCGGAGAGCGTGCGGGTAGCGCCGAAGGAAGATTTACTCTCAGACAGCAGATGTTCTTTCGCAAGCTTCCGAGTGGAGAGAGACAGCCGACGACTGCGGGCGAGAGGTTCCTGGGCTTGAAGGCAGCGCTGGACAGGCTGATGGGCACCCTGGCCACCATCAAGCAACCGCCACCGGAGCTTGAAGCGATGGTTCGCCGCGTTGATCAGGTGAAGTTTGATCTTGAGTTTATCGTCCGCGGGGATGAGGAGAAGTTCGTCTACTGGGGTGAACGTCGGGCTCGCGGGGTGTTTCTGACTGCGACACCGATCGACGCAGCTGGGATGCTGAATGATCGCCTCTTTGCCGCCACGGAGACCGTCATCCTGACCTCGGCTACTCTTGCCAGCGCAGGCTCTTTCAAGTTCATGCGGTCCAGACTGGGCATCGATCGAGCCGATGAGCTGATTGCGGAATCCAATTTCGATTATTCCACGCAATCGATACTCTACCTGCCCGCCCGAATGCCGGATCCGCGAAGTGCCGAGTTCACGCAGGCGGCCGCAATCGAGATCGAGAAACTCCTGAGGGCGAGTCACGGTCGGGCGTTTGTGCTCTCGACCAGCTACGCACACATGCAGGCCCTGCGAAACCTGGTTGGCCCACGTATTGATTTTCCGATATTCATGCAGGGCGAGGGGTCGCGTTCCGGGCTCCTGGATCGCTTCAGGGAGACTCCAGGGGCAGTGCTGTTTGGCACCTCAAGCTTCTGGCAGGGGGTCGATGTGCGCGGCGAGGCGCTCTCGTGTGTGATCATCGACAAACTGCCATTTGCCGTGCCCTCGGACCCAGTTGTCGCCGCGCGTCAGTTATTGATCGACAAACACGGCGGCAGCAGTTTCAACGAATACTCGGTGCCTTCGGCGATCATCGCTTTGAAGCAGGGGATTGGGCGCCTGATCAGGAGCGCCTCAGACCGGGGGGTGCTTTCGATCCTCGATCCACGAATCCTCACGAAGAGCTACGGTCAGGCCTTTCTCAACAGCCTGCATCGCAGCCCCGTGACGCACAAGATATCTGATGTGGAGCGTTTTTTTGCCGATCCGAAAACGTCGGACGCAATGGAGTACGAATTGTTGGAAGAAGATGAATCGCCCTGGCTGACTTGAGAAGCTATTTGGGCGGCCGCTCACTATCCGGTGCCTGAGGCCAAATCCAGTGCGGTGAAGACGCCAGCTGCACGCTGCGCTTTTCCTTTAAGTGCGCCGAATAATCGAAGATGAAGTCCTTCATCACCTGGTGTCCAAACCGTGTGTAGAAGTCATATTCCTTCATTTCTTTGTATGCCCGTTCAATATCCCAGCCTTCAACCGTCATGCGATAGACAGCCGTCATGACCCCGGTCCGATGCCGCCCGCCGGCACAATGAATGAAGATCGGCCAATTGGCCTCAGTGCTGACAAGCGAAAGGAACTTATCGGCGGCATCTGCCTGCGGATAATCGTGGTCGCTGAGCGGAAAGCTGATGTACTGAAGGCCTGCCTGGATCGCCCGCTCGCGGGCGTAGTCAAGTGGGTCGTCACGCAGATCGATGACAGTTTTGATTCCGAGCTTGGCAAGCACGGAATAATCCTCAGCACGAGGTTGAGCACCGCGAAAGAGATGGTCGCCGATCCTCCCGAAATTCTTGACTGCGGGTTTCGCTTGTTCAGGATCCTTGTTGGCCCGGGCGGAACCACCTGCCTTTCGATCGCGAGGTAATACCTGGGAGCAAAGGATGAGCAGCAACGCCAGAATAAAAATCGGTGAGACAGACTTTTTTAGAAGTCCCATCGAGAGCGCGATTTGATCAAGCTTGTTCCGCATCTCCCTCTAGCCTCGAATCCGAACAATCAAACCCGGAGAACCGGGCATCGTCCAACGTGTCTCTCTGACCTACCTCTCTCGCTAACTACACAACCACCAATCGCTTCTTCTTCGCTTCGTTATCAGGTTCGCCAGGCTGGAACGCCTATCCAACCTGTTTGGTATCGCTTTGATGATAGTGGATCATCAAAGCGATGTCCAGAGGTTTATCCGAAACGATTGTTTTTTTTGAATCCAGCCCACCCGTGCGCGCTCGAGCCGTGGCAATCGGTGGCACCCCCAACCGGTTCTCCGAGCAAATCTTTCGTGCGGTGTCGCCGTAGGGGGAACGCAAACTCATTAGTCCGAGCATTTACACCTGCGACTGAGGGTGCCCGATTTCAGCCTGACGCCGAGCAGATTCCCATTCATACACCTGCTGAGCGCGGCGATTCTCCCGTGCTGAAGCCAAAAGCATCAGAAGGTCGTCTTCCAGAGCGCGTTGCTCCAGACGTTCAGGCTTCATCGCTTCCATAATCGACACGTACTCGAGGATTTCCCGAACTTCACTGTCGGTAAGTAAATCCAGTTTGAAAAAGAGTTTCTCGCGGTCGGTAAGTCGCTTCCCCATGCTGCCTCCTGTCAGGCAGCTGAGCGCATTGAGGAGGGTTCAGCGTGCCTGGGAAGTTGTGGATTGCCCGTCGAGGGCCAAAATCTTTACCATAGCGTCCTGAGGTTCCCAGATTAACGTCACTGCATCCCGGCGTGCTTCATTTTTCGGAGTTTGAATGTACCGCGGATGCCTCAACCAAGCCTGAAGTTATCTTACATCACTGTTTGACAGGAAGACAAGACAAACCTCCGCAGGCAATCCCGCCCAAAAGCGTGCCAAGTCCAACGGACTTAGACGCGAAGATAGCAGGCAAATGAACCGTCGAATTCAGCGCTTGGATCTTCGCGTCTTCGGAGCGTCAGGCAAAGTCCGGCCCTGTCTAGTGAACTGAAACGGATTTACCTTGGATGTGCCCCTACAAACAAGTTTCCAACTGGGCGAGAATGGGGCAACCAATAAGCCCAGCCTCGGGAGGCAGCCGTAGCGATTCACGCAAACCCGATTCGGCCTCGCTACGCGAAGTAGAAGGCGGGGCAAGGTGCCAAAGATAACGAAGCCTGCCACTGGCACTGGAGTTGAGTTTGGACATTTTGCGGTCTGACGTTCAGCCGCGAAGCGGCGTCAGAGTTCGTAGTCCCGCCTTAAGGCGTTATGGTCCGGAATCGCGGCATTCCGCCTAAGGCGGGACTACGAACGGTATTGCCCTCCGCGAAAAATGGCCAAACTCGATCTTGGAGTGCGCGCGGCTTGCCGCCGCTTTTCTTCGCTGCACCTTGGTGCAGTGGCTAACTCCGCTAGACAGGCCGGGTGAGTCAGCGCTCGGTTACGTTGGTCTTCTCCTCCAGCCCCGATGGGCGCGGCAGATTGTCGTTCGAAACTACTTATCTGTCGGCCTTCGGCGCTTCATCTCATGGCAACACTTCGTGGTGCTTGCCACCGGCACAAGCAACGGACAAATGCAGTTGCCGGGCGTTCCGGGTTGGTTGGGGACAGCATGTGCAGAGTGCACTCACGAGGCCGCAGCGTGTCTCTGCCTCGATCGTTGGCTTTGCAAGTTTCGGCTTTATGTCCCGTCTCGCTCGCCATAGGGCTACGACTCGGCACCCGTTTCAACGTCAAGGTCCTCAAGCTCTCCAGTTCGCTGGCGCAAGCGCTGATAGAGAAACGATACCGCCAGCAATATCGCGCCCAGCACGATGAAGGAGATAATGCGGTAGAGGCTTTCCAGCGACGATAGATCTATAAGAAAGACCTTCAGGATCGCGACCCCTAACAGACACAGCGCCATTATTCGCAGCAGCTTGTTCCCGCGCCAGAGCCCGATCGCGAGCATCGCTCCGCCGTAGACGATCCACACAACCGAAATCGATAACCGTTGCGCTAACTCGAGCTGGATCATCTTTTCGGATGCCAATCCACCCACTCGAATCAACTGCTCATAGTGGCCTACGGCTTCCGCGCTCAGTCCGATGATAACGAGTAGGTTCGCGGCAACAACCAAAACATTGATCGCAGTCGTGCGTTCCATCTCGGCGACTCTTTCGGTACGCGAGTAGAACGCGACCCCGCAAGCCAACGCCGCCACCAGGATAGTGAATCCGGCGAAGGTCTGGTTGAAGACCAGTCTGTGCCACTCGGCGTCGTAGTATCCAATATCTATCCACAGAACTTTCGCTACAGTGATCGTCAGCAACACTAACGCGCCCCACCGAAGCAGCTTCGCGTCGCGCTTGATGCCAACGTAAAGCGCCACCGCGCCGTAAATCGACCAGATCATCGAGAGGACGAGTTGCTTCGTATTCTGGAGCTCGGACAATGCGCTCTGCACGCTCGGCGTCACCAGCTGACGGTCGAAGTAGCCCGCGGCTTCTGCGCTTAGCGAGACGAGCGCCAGCACATTTGCAATCCCCGTCAACCCGGTCGCTACAAGCGAGCGTTCGGCTTCATTGATGCTTTTATTCTTCCAGTAAAACCACGCGCAAGCCCCGAGCGCGAGGATCACCAACGCAAAGGCGGCGAACGTCTGATTGAAGATCACGAAGTGCCATGACGCGTTGTAGTGCCCCGCGTCGGAGACAAGCACCTTGAACGTTGCGACTCCGAGAAGCAGCAACCCGACGATGCGAAGCGGCTTTAAGAGCCGCGCGATCCCGGCAATCACCATCGCCGCGCCGTACATCGCCCATAATGCCGTCAGCGTCAGCCGGTGCCCGTC
Source organism: Acidobacteriota bacterium (assembly GCA_040007555.1). Lineage (GTDB taxonomy): Bacteria > Acidobacteriota > Blastocatellia > RBC074 > RBC074 > JANNRD01. The sequence continues at coordinate 6,696 of JBDTUW010000117.1, forward strand.
GATCAATCGGCCGAGCGTTTCATTGCCGCTCCCATCACCCGGCTGACGCGAACGCGCCTGCTCGAAGTAGTCGTTTGCGTCAATGCTAAGGAGAGCAACCGCCAGCAGGTTTGCACCTAAAACATAAAGCGCTGCGAGATTCCCCCGTTCCGATTCTTCGACGTTTTCGCCGTAGCGCTTGTAGAAGAAGGCCGCTGCTGCAAGCGAGACAACCAACACTGCCCCCGATAACGCGCGCCGGTTGAGCAGGGGAACGAAGTTCGACGTGACGCTGTACGCAAAGTCGTGAACGTCGACAACCCCCCAATGCGTCCCGGCAAACGCGAACACTACAAGCGCGCCGTAGCGGGAAGTACGGTCATTGGTTTTCAGGCCGATCAGGGTCAGGATCGCGCCTTCGAGTGCCCATGCCATCGTCACCCAATGCTGATCGAACTGGATCGGCACTGCAAGCACCGCAAACAGGGCCGCGAGCCCAACGAATGTGTAAACCAGCAGCCTGTCTTCCCGATCGCGCCGGTTTGTGAAATAGCCAAGCGCCAGGTAGAACCCTGACACCAGCACGGCAAACACCCCGAGCCCGGAATGATGAGCATCATCAAGCAACCCGTAACTAGTCCCGAAATAAAGCAACGCGTTGATAAAAACCAAAGCTAGATCGGGCCATTTCGTCTTCCGCTTGTTGACGACGTTGTACAGGACCGCCACCAACGCGAAGATCACGAAGAACAGAGTAAGAAAGAAGATCGTAGGCCAGAGCTTGCCGGATCCGTACCATTCCGTCATCCACGCCCCAAACACGAAGATCGTCGCGACGAACGCCAGGTAGTTCAGGCTTCGCCACTGCTTTGAATAGGCCAGCGCCAGCACTCCGGCGTCCAATAACGCGATATACCCGAACAGCCCAGTCTCATTGTCTATGCCCGTTGAAAGCAGGATTGGCGTCAGAAATCCGCCGACCAACGCGAGCACCGCGATCGGCAGAGCATCGTACCGCGCCGCGAGCAAAGACCCCGCCGCGGTCACCACCGCCATCAGGATGAACGCGATCACTTGTGGAAGCAGGTTGTAGCGATTCTGAGACGCAAACCAGATAGCCAGATACAGTATTGCGAGCCCGCCGCCGCTGAGGCCGTAGGCGTAACTCGAGTAGCGATTACGCAGTCGTTCTCCCCCAACGAGAAACGCGATGCCGATCGCGACGCCGATGAGCACGCGGCCCCCCGGACCGATCCAATCGTTGTCGAAGGCGTACTTGAGAAAGAACGCGACACCGAAACAGATCGCGATGATGCCGATCCAATTGAACCAATTTCCGCCGATACGCGCTTCGAGATCAGCACGTTTCCGCTGCGGCGATGGGGATGATTGAGGAACAGCTGCAGAGCCTTGCGGAGCGCGCAGCCCCAGTACGCTGCGCGAAGAGACCGGCTCTTCGAAGGTCGTTGGCAGCGAGCGGCTCTGCCCTTCGGACGCGGATCTCACCACATCGGGAGAGACTGGCGCGCTTGTAGCTTCGGTGTGCGCAGCGGGCGAAGCAAGCAACCCGAGTTGAGGTTCCGGCGTCCGTTGTTCGTCGGGTGGTTGCGAGGCAGAACCAGCGAGCGGCCTGGCCGCCGGCGGTTGCTCGCGAGGGTATCTGGCACCGAGGTGTGTTTCGATCGAATAGAGCCGGGCGACCGTCTCTTGAGCCACGGACTCCAGATAGTCCAGTCGTTCGGCGATCTGTGCTATCTCTTCGTGTGAGGATTTCTCATCGTCCATTACTTCTCCGTAAGCGGTCTGCCGCGCGCGGTAATAGATGAACCCAGCCGCACGACGGTCGCGACACGACTCATATTTCGCTCGTCAATATGTCCGTGACCAATCTCTCCTCGGGTGAATCAGGACTCTCGTCTCGGTCGCGGCAGCGACGACCACATTAGACTTGCCGACCACCGTTTGCAAAATCCGTCCAGCCGTTCTTTGCGGACCATGGCTGAGTTTGTTTATGACGCGGAGCAAAAGTCTGGCGGTCTGAACCCGAAAAATACAGGATGGCCCTTCTGTCGCCGAGAGCCGAGAGGCATGGGAAGAGGTGGTAAAGCCCATATTGAAACAGGGCAGCGCGCCCCAAGTGTGGCCCGCCCGATCAAGTGGGCCTCGATTGTGACTCATCTGATCGCAATGGAGTCGAGGAG
>JBDTUW010000118.1:0-8866 GCA_040007555.1 Acidobacteriota bacterium
ACGGCGGGAAATTGATCGTTGTGCCTTCCGAGGTGACAAGAGACCCGGCACTTTTTCTTGAGATGCTGGCCGTCCAGGGTGTGACCGTCCTGAACCAGACGCCGGCGGCGTTCTATTCGCTTGCAAGAGAAGCGCTCACCGGGCCGCGGCGCGACCTCGCCTTGAGATACGTGATCTTTGGCGGCGAAGCGCTTCACCCGGTTCAGCTGCGCGAGTGGAGAGTTGTCTATCCCGAGATCGCTCTCGTCAATATGTATGGCATCACCGAAACCACGGTTCACGTGACATTCAAGGAGATTGGCGCGGCGGAGATCGAAGGGAACATCGGAAACATCGGAAGGCCGATTCCGACAACCACTACTTACGTTATGGATTCGCGCCTCAGGCTGCTTCCGGTCGGAGTGCCGGGTGAGATCTGTGTTGGAGGTGGTGGCGTCGGACGTGGATATCTCAACCGCGATGACCTGACAGCCGAGAAGTTTATTGAGAATCCCTATCGCGCGGGAGAGCGTCTCTACCGGTCCGGCGATCTTGCAAGATTCAGGCCGAACGGTGAGATGGTCTACATTGGCCGACTTGATGATCAGGTTCAGATTCGAGGGTTTCGGGTGGAACTGGGTGAGATTCAGGATCGGTTGCTTTCGCATCCACTCATTGCGGATGCGATTGTGGTGGCGCGTGACGGCGGAGCCGAGACGGTGGAGCTGATCGCGTACATCCTTCCGAAGGCGGGTGCGGTCGCATCCCAGAGCGCGACAGCCGAGAATGCCGATGGGCGCGCGCGCCGTTATCGCCTTCCGAACGGGATGGAAGTGTTTCATCTCAACCGGAACGAGACGGACTTTCTCTATCAGGAGATATTTGCCGAGGCTTCGTATCTGAAACATGGGGTGACTCTGCGCGATGGAGATTGCGTATTTGATGTGGGCGCTAACATTGGTCTCTTCACTCTCTTCGCCGGGCAGGCGTGCCGCGATGCGCGCATATTCTCGTTCGAGCCCATTCCTGCAACCTTCGACGTGCTGCGGAAAAACTCAGAGCTCTATGGACTTAACGTAAAACTCTTCGAATGTGGTCTCGGACGCGAGCGCAGGGAAGAGGTCTTTACCTCCTACCCGTACGTGAGTATCTTCTCGGGGCGGTTTGCCGTCCCTGAGGAGGAGCAGAAGATCATCAAGTCCTTCGTCATGCACCAGCAGGAAGCCTCGCTCTCGGCGTTGGAGAGCGCTGAGATTGACGAGGTGCTTGCCGAGCGGATGGGCACACAGCAGGTGGTATGCCAGCTGAGGACCCTGTCGGATGTCATTCGTGAAGAGCAGGTGGAACGGATCGATCTGCTCAAGATCGATGTGGAGAAGAGCGAGCTCGATCTGCTGGCGGGCATCGACGATGACGATTGGGCAAAGATCGAACAGATTGTCATGGAAGTGCATAATGTCGATCAGCGCCTTGAGGGCATTCGCGCTCAGATGGAATCCCATGGGTTCGAAGTGACTGTCGACCAGGACGACTGGTTTTCCGATACCAGCAATCACAATCTCTACGCCGTCAAGCCAGCGCGCAAAAGCTCCACAACCGGCAATGGGTTCCATCAGGAAGGGCTCGTGCCTCGTGCGATCGGGGGAGAGCTTATCAGCGACCTTCGCGATCATCTCCGGCAGTCTTTGCCTGACTACATGATTCCTTCTGCATTTGTAATGCTCGATGCCGTACCGCGGACGGCAAATGGAAAAGTCGACTACAAGGCTTTGCCGGCGCCTGACGAGGTGACCCGTGCGGGTGAGCGCGTGCTGGTTGCACCGCGAACGCCGCTTGAAACGCAGGTGCTTGACATCTGGCGCAACGTGCTTGGCGTCGAGCACATTGGAGTCCATGACAGCTTCTTTGAAGTGGGTGGGCATTCACTACTTGCAACGCAGGTGATTTCGCGGTTGCGCGATGCGGTTGCGATCACCTTGCCAGTCCGTGTCCTTTTCGAGTCGCCGACAATTGCAGGTCTCGCTGAGGCGATCGAGAAGGCTGGAGCACAGCAGCAGCATGACGGACCAGCGCTGGTCAGACTCTCACGCGAAGCGCAAAGCCGCTCGTCCGTTGGATTGAGGAGCAAGGCTGATTCTTGAAGTGTTCTTGAAGAGCAAAGGTTTGATGCCGTGCGATCACGGATCAGCATAATTGTCTTTCACGGCAAGTGAACGGTTTGACCCGGGCGGTGCCGTTTGGGGAACAGGGAGGACTCATGCGAAGGCCGCGAACGTCGCGAAAGACGCAAAGAGCGGAATTGCTTACTCCGCCCCTTCCGTCAGCCGTATTCGCGACCTTCGCGCGGGTCCCCCCCTGTTCCCAACCGGAGTGTTCTAAGGAGCGAGACTGAATGATTCACGAGGAAACAAAGGGGTCCGGGGCTGCGGTGGAGGAGGATGTCTTCGTCTTTCCAGCCTCCTTTGCGCAGCAGCGTCTCTGGTTTCTCAATCAACTTGACCCGGAGAGTCCTGCGTTTAACGTCTCCGCCGCAATTCGTCTCGATGGAACACTCAATATTGACGCGCTGACTCGCTGTCTTAACGAGATAGTGCGTCGCCACGAAGCCCTGCGAACAACCTTCAGCGAAATGGACGGAGTGCCCGTTCAGGTGATTGCCAGGGAATCTCAGATGACGGTTCCTTTGGAGAAGATTGAGACGCGTGAGGCCGATCAGGAGGACGCTGAAGTATTACGTCGAGCCCTGGAGGAATCACGTCGTCCTTTCGACTTGGCCCGCGGCCCGTTGATCCGGGCAAAACTGCTCGAGCTTGCGGAGAACCGGCATGTTCTTCTGTTTTCGATGCACCACATCATTTCAGATGGGTGGTCAATCGGGGTCTTTGTCCGGGAGGTGTCGATTCTTTACGAGGCGTATGCCTCGGGTGCGCCTGTAGCTCTTCCTGAACTTCAGATCCAGTATGCGGACTTTGCTGAGTGGCAACGTCAATGGTTGAGTGGGACTCACCTTGAAGACCAGCTTGGATACTGGAGAAAGCAACTCGAGGGTGCGCCGGTTGAGCTGGATCTTCCTGCGGATCGCGGGCGACCTGCGATGCAGACCTTCGATGGCGCGACGGTCCGCTTTGGCCTCAACGCTGCGCTGACGCGTAAACTCAACCTCCTTAGCCAGAAGTCCGGAGCAAGCCTCTTCATGACGCTGTTTTCGGGGTTCGCGGCGCTGCTTTCACGTTACGGCGCGCAGAAAGACATAGTCATCGGTTCACCGATAGCCAACAGAAATCGCAGCGAGATCGAGCCGCTCATCGGCTTCTTTGTTAATACTTTGGCACTTCGCGTCGATCTCAGCGGCAATCCGACGTTCAGGGAGTTGCTCCATCGCGTGCGAGGAATGACCCTCGATGCCTACTCACATCAGGATCTTCCTTTCGAGAGTCTGGTTGACGAGCTGCAACCCGAGCGCAAGCTCGATCGCAATCCGGTGGTGCAGGTGATCTTTGCGCTCCAGAATGCGCCGGCTCCACCGCTGGAGCTTGAAGGGCTGTCGGTCAGCAAACTCGACTTCGATCATCAGACGGTACGCTTCGATCTGGAAGCCCATTTGTGGGAAGTGGATGGAGAGTTACTGGTCCACTTTGTCTACAACACCGATCTTTTCGATGCCGCCACAATCTCCCGACTTGCCGAAAGCTACAAGTCACTGCTTGAGGCCGTGGTGTCCGATCCGGAGTGCCGGCTCTCTCGCTTTCCCATTCTCGCGCCTGCGGAACGCGACCTCGTAGTGCGAGACTGGAACCAGACCACGCGGACCTATCCCCTGACCAGCATCGCGAGGGAATTTGCCAATCAGGTCGAGCGCACGCCCAATGCAACTGCGGTCATCTTCGAGGATGAATCGGTTACTTATGAGGAACTCGACCAGCGTGCTAATCGAATTGCGAACTATCTTCGCGCTTGTGGGGTGGGGGCCGAGGTAGCTGTCGGGCTATGCCTCGAGCGGTCGATCGATCAGGTGGCCGCAATCCTCGGGATCCACAAGGCGGGTGGCGTGTGTGTCCCGCTCGCCTCAGACCATCCCGCCGAACGTCTGCGCTTTATGCTGGATGATTCAGGAGCGCGGGTTCTCATTAGTGACAAATCTATTGTGAGCCGGTTGCCAGAGTCATCGGCGACCGTTGTCCTGGTCGATCGTGACCGGGAGCTTATCGCGAAGCAATCGTCTGAGAGTGTCGAGTCGGGGCTCAGTCCCGAGAATGCAGCATATCTCATTTACACCTCTGGATCGACTGGCACTCCGAAGGGAGTCATGGTTCGGCACCGCGGAATACTTCGTCTGGTGTTCGAAGCCAACTATGCGAGTCTTGGGCCCGACGAGACTCTGCTGCAGATTTCTGCGATTTCATTCGATGTCTCATTTCTTGAACACTGGGGCGCGTTGCTTCGCGGTGGGCGGTGTGTGCTCTTTCCGAACGAGCCGATCACTCCGGAACGGATCCGCGACATTCTGCGCAAACAGGGCGTCACGACACTCTGGCTGACGACGCCGCTCTTCAACGTCACTGTCGATGAGTCGAGCGGCCAGCTCGCGGAGACGTTCGCCGGGGTCAGGCAACTGCTCGTTGGCGGGGAAGCGCTTTCTCCAACGCACATCGCGCGTGCGCTCCGCGAGCTGCCGACCGGAATTCAGCTGATCAATGGTTACGGTCCAACGGAATGCACGACATTCTCGACTTGCTACCAGATTCCGCGATCGGAATCAGCGGTGCGATCAGGCATCCCGATTGGACGACCAATCTCAAACACCCAGAATTACATCCTCGACGAATGGCTCAATCCGGTCCCGATCGGAGTCGTGGGAGAGTTGTATCTGGGCGGGGATGGACTCGCTCGCGGTTATCACGACCGGCCCGGTCTGACGGCGGAGAGGTTCGTACCGGATCCCGTCAGCGGTAGAGCGGGGATGCGCCTTTATCGCACCGGTGATCTGGCGCGATTCATGAGCGACGGCAGGATCGAGTATCTGGGGCGGATAGACCGGCAGGTGAAAGTTCGCGGCTTCAGGATTGAGCTGGGCGAGATCGAGACGCGACTCTCGGAGCATCCCGGGGTGAGTCAGGCAACGGTCACGGTCGCGGAGGATCGCGGAAACAAGCGTCTCGCCGCATTCATCGTTCCCGACACCGAATACTTCTCGACTTCTGCAGCAGAGCCCGAGCTGGCGACAGAGCAGGTAACCGGCTGGGCAGGTATCTTCGATGAGTATATCTACGATGCCCAGGATCAGATCGTTGATCCGCTGTTCAACACCACGGGATGGATAAGCAGCTATGACGGGCGACCGATTCCGCTCCCTGAGATGCGGGAATGGGCCGATGACATCGTTTCGCAGGTGCTCTCTCTCAAGCCGAAAAGCGGGCTTGAGATCGGATGCGGCACCGGCATGCTGCTCTTCCAGATTGCCGGGCATTGTGAGTCCTATCTCGGAGTGGATATCTCACGTTCATCGCTCGACTATGTTGAAAAGCAACTGCTGGAGCGGGGAGATGCATTCTCGCATGTGAAGGTGGCGCAGAAGGCCGCCAACGAGTTAAGCAGCCTTTCCGACGGCACGTTTGACGTGATCATTCTCAGTTCGGTCGTGCAGTATTTTCCCAACGTTGAGTACCTGTTGAACGTGATCGAGGAATGTTTGCGACTGCTGCGTCCGGGCGGATCGATCATGTTTGGCGATATCCGTCATTACGGCCTGCTGCGCACATTCCACTCTGCCGTGCAGTGCTTAAATGCAGAGCCGGAGATGGAAGTCGATGAACTCGCGCGCTGGGTCGATGAGCATGCGCGTCAGGAAACAGAGCTGTTCATCGATCCCGCCTTTTTTGCGGGCCTCAGGAGTCGTTTTCCGTCGATCACCGCCGTTCAGCTGAGGTTACAGAGAGGCCGGTCACATAACGAGCTGAATCGGTTTCGGTACTCAGCCATACTCCACGCTGGCGGACCCTTGGCAGCGGCGGAAAGCGGAGTAGTGATCGACGCTCCCGATCTGCGGGATATTGAATCGACTCTTGAGAGTCGACCCGATCGGGCATTGTTCCGCGGAATGAGGAACGCGCGGGTTGCTCGTGAGGTAACGCTCGCGGCGATGGTCGGCGCGGGAAGCGAGTATCGAACGGTCGCGGAACTGCGCTCGGCTCTTACCGTCGAGTCTTTCCATGCGATCGATCCCGAGGACATCTTTTGTCTCGCGGAGAGAGCCGGTTACGTGGTGGAAGCGTTCTGGTCGCCGAACAAGCTGGATTGCTTCGATGCGGTTCTGGCGAGGGCCGACAGCACCGATGGCAAGTTGATTGCAGCACCTTTTGGTGACGCCGTTACCTCCGCGACCGACCTGGCAACATATGCGAGCAATCCGCTCCGAACAAAACTCACTGTCAAGATTGTTGCGGCATTGCGCGCGTATCTCGGCGGAATGCTTCCGGAATATATGCTGCCCTCGAGCTATACGCTGCTCGACAGGATGCCACTGCTACCCAGCGGCAAGGTGGATCATATCGGCCTGCTGGCACTCGACCCTCGCGGCGTAAATGTCTCTGATGGAGATCGGGTTGCGCCGCGGACAGCGCTCGAGGCAAAGCTCGCCGGCCTGTGGGCCGAAGTGCTGGGTCTCGATCTGGTGGGCATTGACGACAACTTTTTCAATCTCGGTGGACATTCGTTGCTCGCGATCAAGCTGATCTCTCAGATCCGGCAGGCGTTCGACGTGGATTTGGCGCTTCGTGGCCTCTTCAAGTTTCCCACCGTCGCCGGTATGGCGAGCCTGATCGAGACTGCCAATCAAACCAAAGGAGTCGGAGAAGGTCTGACACTAGAGGGGATGGTCTCCCGGCGTGACTCCTCGGTCGAGCGCCGGATTGAACCACGGATCAAGATTGATCCATTAAACCGTTATCAGCCATTCCCGTTGACCGATGTTCAGTACGCCTACTGGGTTGGCCGGACTGACGCGTTCGAGCTCGGTAATGTCTCAGCTCACGGCTATCTTGAGTTGGAAACCGAGAATATCGATCTGCCAAGGCTCGAGCGTGCCTGGCAAATGCTGATCGAGCGGCACGAGATGTTGCGCTCAGTGATCAACTCGGACGGCACCCAACACATTCTCGCGGAAGTTCCCGCGTACCACATCGAGGTAAGCGACCTCAGGCTACTAAACCCGGATGAACGTGAAAGTGAGCTTGGTCGCATTCGGGAGCGCATGTCTCATCAGGTCCTGCCGGCAGATGCGTGGCCGCTCTTCGAGATCTGCGCGACGCGCTGCGATGAGAAACGCACTCGGCTCCACCTTAGTCTGGATGCGCTCACCGGCGATGCCCACAGCTTCAACCTGCTCTTCAGACAGTGGCGGGATTTCTACAAAACTCCAGATCTGCAGCTGCCGGAGCTCGAGCTCTCATTCAGAGATTACGTTCTTGCTGAAAACGAATTGAAATCAAGCCAGGCGCGGAGATCAGAGGAGTACTGGTTTGGTCGAATCGCGGATCTCGCACCGGCGCCCGAGCTTCCACTCGCACTGAATCCGGCGACGCTGACGACACCTCGGTTCAAAACCTACAATGCAATACTCGATCCGGAGACGTGGAATCGCTTGAAGAGCAAGGCGAGGGAATTTGGGCTGACTGCATCTGGCGCGTTGGTTGCTGCATTTGCCGAAGTCCTGGCGGCATGGAGCAAGAGTCCCCGGTTCACCATCAATCTGACGCTCTTCAATCGTCTACCAGTTCATCCTCAGGTCAATGACATCGTTGGCGACTTTACCTCGCTGACCTTGCTCGAGGTTGACAACAGCAAGCGGATGGCTTTCTCGGAGCGAGCACGTCGCGTGCAGGAGCAGTTGTGGCGCGATCTTGATCATCGGGACGTGAGCGGCGTGCGCGTTATGCGCGAGCAGGCTCGGCGACAGGGGGGGAGCCCTCGCGCGTCAATGCCGGTTGTCTTTACCAGCCTCCTCGGTCTTGATGATGGCGGCAGCGCCAGCAGCAGCCTCGACGAGATGGGTGAAATCAGCTACGCCACGAATCAAACACCCCAGGTCTGGCTCGATCACGGTGTGAGCGAAGAGCGAGGCGGGCTGCTCCTCGTCTGGAACACGCTTGAGGACCTGTTTCCGGCAGGAATGCTGGACGATATGTTCGGGGCGTACTGCGAACTGCTGAGACAACTCGCAGGCTCGGATGAGATGTGGCAGACGGAGAATCGCGCTTTGATGCCGGCGCATCAGACGGCTCGACGGAAAGAGATCAACGAGACAAGTGCGCTTCTGTCGGATGAGCTGCTGCAAGGCCTTTTTGAGCGGCAGGCAAAGGCGCGTCCCGAGGCGGTGGCGGTCATCACCCCAACGCGGCGGATGAGTTATGGCGAGCTCTACGCGCGAGCGGCGAGCCTCGGGCGACATCTGCGGTCCCTTGGAGCGAAGCCAAATACGCTGGTTGCAGTGGTCGCGGAGAAGGGGTGGGAGCAGGTCGTTGGTGTTTATGGAGTGCTCATGTCGGGAGCAGCGTATCTGCCGCTCGATGCGGATTTGCCAAAGCAAAGGCTGGACTGGCTGCTTGAGCGGGGAGAAGTGCGGCTGGTGGTAACGGAAGCGGAACTGGCGAGGACGATCGAGTGGCCGGAAGGAATCGAGCTGGTGGCCATCGATGAGCTTGAGTGGGAAGAGGGAGTAGAAGCGCCTGAGGTGGTGCAGGGCAATGAGGATCTGGCGTATGTGATCTTTACCTCGGGATCAACGGGTGAACCGAAGGGAGTGATGATCGATCACCGCGGAGCGGTGAATACGATTGTTGATCTGAATGAGCGCTACGGAGTGGGATCTGGGGACCGTGTATTGGGGCTG
>JBDTUW010000119.1:0-8854 GCA_040007555.1 Acidobacteriota bacterium
GATGAGATACTTCTCGCTGATGAAGTGCCCGAATGGGGACCGGAGCCGATCACTCTCAACGATGCTGTTCTCGAAATGGACCTCTCGGGGGTGTTGCATGAAGTAGCGCCAGCAGACGTTCCATCTACGGAACTGGGTGGCCTCATCACCGACCCCTCCGATGACATCATCCCTACCGATTCCGCCCTGCGCGGTCCCAAAGAAACCGGCAGACGGGATTGGACGAAAACGGCTCTCCAGTCGCTATTCTTTCTCGGCATTATGCACAGCTGGAGACTGGCGATCGAACCTGACACGCGCTCAGGTCTGAAGGGCCCGTTCTTCAAAGACTATTGGAATGCCGTCAGGCAACTCCGCGGTTGGAGTGACGGCGACAACTCCCTTACCAACTATATCGGTCATCCGATGATGGGTGCTGTCGCGGGACGTATTTGGATCCAAAACGATCCGAAGAACCGAAGGCTTGAGGTTGGGTTCAACCGTGACTATCTCAAGAGCCGGTTGCAGGCTTTTGGCTACGCGACTCTATTCAGTCTCCAGTTCGAAGTCGGTCTGATCAGCGAAGGAACGATCGGAAACGCTACACCGAACCAGTACTCGCGTCATCCGTTCTCATATATCGACATCGCCATCACGCCAACAGTGGGTTCCGCCTGGCTCGTTGGTGAAGACTTGCTTGACCGTTACGTCATCCGATACCTCGAGAGCAAGAATGGCAATGTTTACCTTCGTTCCTTTGTTCGCACCTTTTTCAACCCAACACGCAGCCTGTCGAATCTGTTACGATTCAAGCGTGCATGGTATCGAGAGGACCGATGAGCTAACGATAACCGCGCGCGACACTGAAGGAGCAGGAGAAAACCAATGAAGAAGCCCAAACCAATTTCCGTCGTCACTGGCTGGCTCGTGATGCTTTTCGTTGTGCTGGCGCCGCTAGCGTCGCTCGCTCAGACGGAGATCGTACTGCGCAAAAACAAATACAGTGCGCAGGACGATGTTCAGCTTGGACGACAGGCGGCTGCAGAAATCGAAAAGAAGCTCCAACTCGTGCGTGACCCCGAGGCCAACAGTTACCTCGAGGGCGTCGGCGCCCGGCTCGCCGAGGCAATTCCCCCTCAGTTTCAGCACCCGGAATTTGACTACTATTTCAAAGTAGTCGACGCCAAGGAGATCAATGCGTTCGCGCTCCCCGGCGGACCGATGTACGTCAATACGGGAATGATCGCGGCGGCGAAGCGTGAGGGAGAAATGGCGGGTGTCATGGCGCACGAGATCGCACACGTCGCTCTCCGGCACGGCACAGCACAGGCTACCAAGGCGGCGCCATATCAGACACTCGGCGCGATTGGGCAAATTGGCGGTGCGATTCTCGGTGGAGCTCTTGGCGGGATTCTTGGGCAGGGATCGCAACTTGGCGTTGGTGTTTATATGCTCAAGTTCAGCCGCGAGTACGAGACCGAGGCCGACATCCTCGGAGCCCAGATACTTGCGAGGGCAGGCTATGATCCGAGAGACCTTGCCGCGATGTTCCGCACGATCGAGGAGCAGGGTGCAAAGGGAGGACCAGAGTTTCTGAGCAGTCATCCGAGCCCGGCGAACCGCTATCAACGCATAGAACAGGAAGCCAGCGCGCTGCGTTTCGAAGGGCGTGAGCCTGATTCTCGCGATTTCTCACGCATGCAGGCGCGCATCGCTAATATGCCGAACCGGTCACCCGACCGGACAAACGAAGGGTGGTCGAATCGGGAAACCAGCGGACGGGAAACGGATCGCGGTGGACGTGGAAATGACGGGAGACCAGAACCCGTTGAACCGCCATCATCGAGATTTCGTACATACTCTGACAATCGCGTCTTCAGTCTGGCCATTCCGGAAAACTGGGCTGATCTACCGGCTCAGGATTCTGTCTGGTTCGCGCCACAGGGCGGTTATGGAGACACGCGGGGGCAGGCGACATTCACTCACGGCGTCAACGTAGGCGTCTCGCAAAGCCAGGCGCGGGACCTGCGGAGCGCCACGAGCGAGTTCATCTCGGGCTTGCAAAGAACGAACGCGAGTTTGAGACAGCGGGCCGCATCACAGCGGACGACGCTCTCAGGTCGAAATAGCTACTACACAAGCTTCAGCAACACATCCGACGCGACAGGGCGAGCCGAAGTGGTCGAGATCTTCACGACACAACTCCGAAACGGTGATCTGTTCTACGTCATCACTGTCGTGCCGCAGAACGAATATCAGAATTACCAGGGTCTGTTTCAGAGAATTACCCGCAGCTTAAAAATCAACTGATTTCGGATTTTAGATTTTGGAATGTGGATTGACGCAAGGAATTAACGAATGACGATTGAGCTCATTGGATTTTAGATTTTGGATTGAAGAATTATCCAGTGGCGCGGAGTAGCAGAAGTGCGGGCGGAGCAGAAATGCAGAAACAAGACTCGCGCTCTGAGATCAACCTCCTCGCGCTAATTCTTCTGCAATCCAAAATCTAGAATCTAAAATCCAAAATCCCTTCTGTCATTCTCACGGCAGTCACCATTTCTGCCACGTCATGGACGCGGACGATCCGTGCGCCTCTCAACACTCCGATAGCTACACTTGCGGCTGTTCCAAACATCTTCTCTCGGGCTGGCTCGCGATCCACAACAGTGCGCAGGCGCGTTTCCATAGTTCGGTCAATAAACGATTTTCTCGAGACTCCGAGCAGGATGGGTAAGCCAAACTCTTTCTGCAACTCGTCGAGACCGTCGATCAGCTGAAGGTTCTGCTCCGCAGTCTTTCCAAACCCGATCCCTGGATCGACTATCAACTTATCCACTCCAACACCAGCCCCAATGGCGGAATCAATCGACCATCGCAATCCTCTCTTCACTTCCAACAGAATATCGGCTACGACAGGCAACCGCTGCATCCTTTCCGGGGTGCCGCGGGAATGCATGAGCACCAGGGCGGCTCCCGTTTCCGCAGCGAGAACCGCGAGGTCCTGGTTGAAACGAAGACCGCCGATATCGTTGATGAGCTCTGCGCCACCTTCAATTGCGGCCCGCGCGACCTCGGTCTTTGTCGTGTCGATCGATATCGGAACCTGCAGCCTTCCACTCAAGCGCTCAAGCACCGGCAGCACTCGCGCAAGCTCCTCGGCCTCACTCACCGGGCTCGATGAGGGTCGCGTCGATTCGCCACCAATGTCTATGATATTGGCCCCTTCGCGGACCATCTGAAACGCTCGCTCGACCGCCAGGTCCACGTCCACGTACTGTCCCCCGTCGGAGAACGAGTCCGGCGTCACGTTGAGGATACCCATGATCTGGACCCGTGCCTCGATATCCAGGGTGGATCGAATCAATTTCATCGGACCTTCCCGTCGGCACTCGATTCGAGGACTACCGGTGCTCCTCTCGTGACATTGAGTAGCGCCGCCGCGGATTGACACCACAACCCAATCTCCCAGAAACCGGCGCTGCCCGGGTACGCAATCAGCCCTCCACCCTGAAGCTCAGCAAAGTGGCTGCCAGGAGTGGCTACGTGACTCGATCCGATGCGCAATCTGACGGCAGGGGACCGCGCGAGCTCCGCTTCCGAGAAATTGGTGACGCAATTCCCGAAGCGGTCGACGTAAATGACCTCGCCGATGATCTCGCCAGTGGTCAGGTCCAGGTGAGGTTCGGGGATATCAAGCCGCTGGAAGTCGAAGATCCCGGGCCCGAGCTTCATCGCGTGCAGGCCCTGATCAAGATGGGCGGCAATCGGTCCAAATACATCTCGACCGTGGAACGTCGTGCTCAGCGGCTGTCTGAACAAGTCTGTGCGCGTCACCTCGTATACGCTCAGCTCATCATTTTTTCGATAAAGAAAGCTGAACACCCCGTTGTCCGGACCCACAAAGGTATGAGCTCCAGCCCTAACCACGATCGGGCGGCGCGATGAACCTACACCGGGATCAACGACTACAAGATGAACCGTTCCGTCGGGGAAGTCGCGATAGCATGCGTTGAGGATGAATGCTGCGGAACGAATATCCTGCGGCGGCACCTCGTGTGTAATATCGATCAGTGTGGCTGATGGGTGCAGGCTCAGAATGGCGCCCTTAACGGCAGGCACGAAGTAGCCGAATGTTCCGAAGTCGGTGAGGAGGGTGATCACGAACGGTCACCTGAAACCGATGAGGCCGATTTGAGCCCAATCGGAAGTAGGAAGGAGGGCCCCGAAAGCACGGGCCCTCCTTCAATAGAAACCACAATTGAGGAGCACCTAGTTACGCTTTTCCGTTCCCGGTCCCGCCGTGCGGATCAGCATCTCAGTCCCGGGCTCAAGCGTCAGCACTTTGCCGCCTTCGATAAAGACCGATCCGGCTCCGGCCCCAGCGCCAATCGCGGCTCCAATGGCTGCGCCTTTACCACCGCCGGCAATCGCTCCGATGATGGCACCAAGCGCTGCACCGCCACCGGTCCGAATCGTCGTGTCTTTTGTTCGACTCTCGCTCTGGACGTTGCCCTCATCGTCTACGGATTTAACCTTGTCACTCTCGTAGACTTTCTCCACCTGAGCATCGAGTTCGAGGGTTCGCCCGTTTCTCAACGTAATCGAATCGAAGGCCAGCGAGAGTTCCGTCTTGCCGGTCGCGCTTCCTGACTTCTTCAGCTTGGCTACATGACCGGTGACTGTTGCGTCGGCGTATCCGCTTGGATCGAGGACCTGGGCGGTAAACTGATCGCCCTCTTTGCTGTCCTTTGTGCTGATCTTCGAATCGAGCCGAATCTTCATCTGAATGTCGGCGGGGACGCGAGTTTCGGTTCGAGCAGGGGCACGTTCGCCTCTTGGATCAGTTGGCCGACGGTCTTCGTTCTCCTGAGCGCGAGCCACCTGTCGATCGTTGCGATCATTGTCACGGCGGCGATCATCGTTGACGGTATCGTCCCGGCGGCGATCATCGCTGGCGGTATCTTTGACATCACTTGCGCGACGATTCGAAGCATTAATGCTGGCCGTCACGAGACGCCCGAGATTCTGCGGCAAGGTAGTCGAATAAGTACGGCCAAAGTATCCATCACCGTAGCCAAGTTCGGTGCCGTAGCGATAGCCCTCCTGGTACTCGAGGTAAGTGCCCATCCGTTCCTGATAGGTTCGGTCGGCGCGATTGAAGGCGTCGGATTTGCGGAAGTCCCTGCTTTGCGCGCTTGCGACATCGGTCTTACCCTGAGCGAAGCCGTCTTCATAACCGGCGCGATAGCCGTGTTCATAGGCATAGCGGTAAGTGGGTGCGGCCGTCTTCGTGCTCTGCACTGGTTTCTTCTTCTGTGCCAATGACGCCGATGGCATGGCGAGCGCAAGCAAAATGGCAGCGCTGATGATTACTCCAATGCGTTGATCACGACTCTTCATTATCGTCTCCTCATAATTCGCCGTTACGATTCGGCAGTTAAGGGGTTCCCCTACGTCCTCCATAATACCACTCAAACGACCAGGGACCCTGCCTGCCCAGCCCGCCCGGTCTCTCTAAACGGGCGAAGCCAACTTCAAGTGGCCAAGCTCAAGTGATAGATAAGCACGATCAATCTCAAAGAAGGGGGGAACGTCTATGATGAGTAATGGGCGTCTTTCGTTGCCCGTGTCATCTATGGCTCATGGTAGCTGCCCCTCAGTCGCTCAGCCGGCCCTACTCGTAGCCCCGAAGCAGTTCTAATTGCACCTTGTCAAAGGGCTTTGCTAGAATTACAGGTTGAATACTAAACAACTGACAACTGACAACTGCTTTGCCATCTGAGGAACCCAAGCCACCGACCGGTTCCCTGACACGACCAGCCATTTTTCGTCGTCGCGTCCGGATAGCGTTCCTTGCCCTGACGACGACGCTGCTCTTCTCCCTGCTCGTTTTTCAGGTCTCGTTCAATACCCTCCCCTGGCTGTCGCCGACCACAGCAAGCGAGACGCTGATCCTCTATTCACTTTCGACGATCAATTTCCTTGCCTTCCTCGTCCTCCTGATGGTGCTTGTGAGAAGCCTCATCAGGTTGCGGAGAGAGCGGCGCGAGCAGCGACTTGGCTCGCGGTTCAAGACACGGATGGTGATCTTCTTTGTCGCGCTGTCGCTCCTGCCTGTGCTGTTTCTCTTTCTCGCAACCTACGGTCTCATCAATCGCAGCGTCGATAAGTGGTTTAGCCTGCCGGCCAGCATTATGGTCAAGAACGCCCGGGAGCTGCAGGCCGCGTATGTCGCCGACAAGCAGGAGGACCTGCGGCGGACCGCGATGACGATCGCAAGACTGTCGGCGGGGCTTGAAGATTCACAGGCAAAAGCCATGCTTGCAGCCGAGTTTGAAGGCCAGGCGCTGACCCGCGCCGAGCTCTATCGGTCGAATGGAAGCCTCGTGGCAAAGCGTAGCGGTGAGGACCCGACACAGACGCGCGCCGAGTTCTCCGCCGGATGGCAGAGTGCTCACGCCGCAGCCGCCCGCGGCGAAGTCTACGCCGGTCAGGTGAGCGAGGGTCTGAAGCCGGTTCAGCTGATCGCGGCCGCACCGGTTGAGCAAGGAGGCTGGCTGATCATTTCGCGCCAGGTGCCACCCGAGCTGGCAGAACGCGCCAACGAGATTAACCGCCAGGACCTCGAGTACGACCGCCTCAAGAACAACCAACGGCTCTACAAGCAGAACGCACTGCTGGCACTGGCACTTGTGACCCTGCTCGTGCTCTTTATCGCGACGTGGATGGCGCTCTATGTCGCGCGCACGGTGTCGGTGCCAGTCCAGCAGCTGGCGCAGGCGACAGCGCGCATTCGGCGCGGCGACCTCAGCTTTCGCGCCGACATCACCAGCGGTGACGAGCTGGCGGCTCTGGCCGTATCGTTCAATGAAATGACGACCGAGCTTGGTGAGAATCGTCAACGACTTGAGGAGTCTGCTGCTGAATTGCAGGCCAGCAATGCCGCACTCGACGAGCGGCGAAGATACACTGAGGCAGTCCTCGAGAGCCTCTCGGCCGGAGTCGTTTCGCTTGATGAATATGGGCGCGTGACCACGATCAATGGAGCCGCCGTAAAGCTGCTTCGCATCGAGGGAATTGCCACCAGCGGCGTGGAGCTCGAGGAGCTTTTGCCGGACGAGCAGCGCGAAGAATTGAGGCGCATGATTCGCCGCGCCGCGCGCCTCGGGACTCTAGCTCGCGATGTCCATCTGACACTCGCAAACCAGGTCCAGCTCGATGCAGCGGTGACCGTCACCGCGTTTCACGATCCGAGCGGGCAGGCTCGCGGCACCGTCATCGTGATCGAGGATCTGACTGAGCTGATCGAGGCACAGCGTCGCGCAGCCTGGAGTGAGGTCGCCCGTCGCATGGCTCACGAGATCAAGAATCCATTGACGCCGATTCGGCTCTCCGCCGAGCGTCTTGCCAAGAATCTACTGGTCGAGAACGAAGATCTTTTACCCGAGCGAACCGGGGATTCAGAAAGTTCGCAGTCGAGAGTAACTCGCGGTCGGCTTGATGACCGTCAGGCAGAACTCGTCCGGGAATGCACGACGATGATCAGTGCGGAAGTCGCAACTCTGCAGCGCATGGTCGATGAGTTCTCCGCATTTGCGAGGCTACCAACCGCGAGGCCGGTGCCCGCCTCACTCAACGAGATTGCCCTTGGTGCGCTCAAACTCTACGATGAGCGCCTCGATGGCATCGTCATTGAGAACAACCTCGGAGTGTCGCTGCCGCAGGTGCTGGCGGATTCCGAACAGATCAAGCGGGTGCTGGTCAATCTCATCGACAACGCGGCCGAGGCGTTTTCCGGCAGTGAACCGGGCGTCCGCAGGATCACGGTCGAGACACGCGAGGATATCGAGCGTGATGCGGTGCAACTGATTGTTTCGGATAACGGCCCCGGAATTCCGGCGGCGGATCGCAGCCTCATCTTCGAGCCGTATTTTTCGACGCGGAAGCGCGGAACCGGCCTGGGATTGGCAATCGTCAACCGGATCGTGCACGAGCACCAGGGGCGCATCAGGGTACTCGACAATCAACCACGAGGGGTACGGTTTATTCTCGAACTTCCAAGTGCGAGGCAGATGGAATCCGCGGTTGTGAGCTGAAATGGCAAATTCGATACTGATCGTCGACGATGAACCGGGGATTCGGCAGTCGCTGCGCGGCGTGCTCGAGGACGAGGGCTTTGTCGTCGCGGCGGTAGGAAGCGGCGAAGAATGCCTGCGTGCGCTCGACGAACGGCTATACAACTGCATACTTCTGGACGTCTGGCTGCCGGGGATGGATGGATTGCAGACGCTGGAACGCGTCAAGGCGATCTACCCGGAAGTGAGCGTGATCATGATTTCCGGTCACGGCAAGATCGAGACGGCAGTCAGAGCCACCAAGCTGGGCGCGTTCGATTTTATCGAAAAACCCCTTTCTCTCGAAAAGACTTTGCTCTCGGTCAGACACGCAATCCACCAAAGTGAGCTCGAGATCACCAATGCGGAGTTGCGCGAGCAGCTTGAACGAAGTGACGCGATGGTGGGAGAGTCGGTGCCGATGCGCGCACTTCGCCAGCAGATCACGTTTGCCGCGCCAACCAGCGGCCGCGTTCTGATCTTCGGAGAATCAGGAACTGGCAAGGAGCTCGTCGCACGTTCGCTCCACGCTCGTTCAGCACGAAGCACGCGGCCGTTTATTGAGGTGAACTGTGCCGCAATACCTGATGATCTGATCGAATCCGAATTGTTTGGTCATGTCAAAGGAGCGTTCACCGGGGCAACTCAAGCACGACGTGGGAAGTTCGAGCGAGCGGACGGGGGCACCATCTTTTTGGATGAGGTGGGAGATATGAGCCTCAAGACCCAGGCAAAGGTCCTGCGCGCGCTCGAAGAAC
>JBDTUW010000120.1:0-8845 GCA_040007555.1 Acidobacteriota bacterium
GCTTACGTCTTCATAGCCAATCATCAGAGCACTCTCGACCCGCCGCTGCTATTCGCATATCTGCGCTGGAATGTGGGAGCACTTGCGAAAAAGGAGTTGAGTCGCGTACCAATCCTCGGTCAGGGAATGTCGCTTGGGCACGTCATTCCGATCGACCGCGGCAACCACGAGCGTGCACTAGCCAGCACAAGACTTGGAGCCCAGACCTTAAAGGATGGCCATAGTCTTATGGCTTTCCCCGAAGGAACTCGCACGGTCGACGGTAAAGTGAAGGAGTTCAAAAAGGGCGTGTTCTTCATGGCTATCGATGCGGGCGTCCCGATTGTGCCGGTTGTCATCAATGACACACGCCTCGTCATGCGCAAGGGAATGCAGAGTTCCATTCCGGGTGATGTCTGGGTAGAAGTGCTCTCGCCCCTCCCCACCGAGGGCTACTCAAGGACCAACATCGAGGACCTGGTGGCTCGCGTCCGCGACACGATCGCTTCGCGCGTCCGCCACGACTGAGTCGGAGCAGGGATCAGGCAGGGCCAGGCAACGTCCTCCATGTTGCGCAATTGGCTAAGTTGCGCTGACGAATTGGAGGCAGCACAATTGCGGAAATTGCGCAGCGTGTTCAGCCATACCGAGGACTGCGCGGCACGACTCAGATCGGAGGGTAGATCTGGTAGAGCATGAGGTAGACGATAACGCCGGTCACTGAGACATAGAGCCAAAGCGGCAGAGTGACTTTTGCGATTCGGCGGTGCGCCATAAATCGCCCTCTCATCGCGCGTGAGAGTGTGACAAGCACCAGTGGTACTATCACGATCGCGAGCGCGATGTGCGAAAAGAGAATAAAGAAGTAAACCGGTCGGATCCAGCCCTGACCCTGGAAGATAGTCGTCCGATGAAAGTAGTGATAGATAAGATATGAGATCAGGAAGAGCGTTGAAGTCAGAAAGGCCGTGCTCATGCAGACTCGATGAAGGAGAATTCTGCGCTTTCGAATCGAGAGGTAACCGAGGATAAGGAAAAGAGTGCTGGTGCCGTTGAGGATCGCATTAAGAGTCGGCAGCTGTGAGAGTGACATTGATCTCCTGTTATTTCTTTTCGCCGGGCAGAAGCGGCAGTCTAGCAAATCCTCAGGTGGCGCGCCATTCATTCGCCCGCAGCCGCCGTTCCCACAACGACTTCTCCCCTTCTGCGAGCGATCGCTTTGAAAGGAAAGCCAATGCCAGACGATCGAAAAAAAGGAGCGCCGCATCAACCGCTCCTGCCGCCCCAACCGCTTGACCCGACACCAGTGGTTGGCGCCGCGACCGATGTCGCACCTGCTGGACTGAACTCCAAACCAGCTCACGAATTGACCGCCGATGAAGACATCGACGTGGCTGACTGGCACCGTGTGGCGATCTCAGCCGAGTTCAAAGCCCTCATTCGGACCAAGCGGCGTTTTATCGTCCCGGCTACGATCTTTTTCATCATCTATTACTTCACTCTCCCGGTTCTGGTTGGATATGCACCGCGCCTGATGGAGCGGAAGGTTCTCGGTCCGCTCAACCTCGCCTACATCTTCGCCCTCTCTCAGTTCTTTATGGCGTGGACTATCGCGGCGCTATATGTCCGAGCGGCGGGCCGGTTTGATCGGATGGTGGCGCGCATCATTGCGAGTCTGGAGAAAAGAAAGGGTGGGTCCTGACGATGTCCATCGCCCTTGTCATGTTTCTTGGGTTTGTGGTGGTGACGCTGGGAATCACCTACTGGGCTGCGCGACGAACGACCGGCGCGAGCGGGTACTTTGCGGCTGGCAGGCAGATCACGGCCTGGCAGAATGGGGTCGCGGTCGCTGGCGACTACATGAGCGCCGCTTCGTTCCTTGGGATAGCGGGAATTATCGCTTTCCAGGGGTATGACGGTTTTATGTACTCGGTGGGCTGGCTGGTCGCGTATCTGACCGTACTGCTGGTGGTTGCTGAACCACTGCGCAACGCCGGAAAGTATACGATGGCCGATGTACTGGCTTATCGGCTGAGTCCGCGACCAGTTCGAGCGATGGCGTCGTTGAGCACTTTGACGGTCAGCACGTTTTACATGATCGCTCAGATGGTTGGTGCAGGCGCGCTCGTCTCGCTGTTACTGAAGGATTCCGGCATCAGCTTCCGGACAGCTGTCATCGGGGTCGGGATTCTGATGATCGTTTATGTTGTGTTCGGCGGAATGCTCGCAACGACGTGGGTACAGATCATCAAGGCGATCCTGCTCATGGCAGGTACAATTCTGCTGAGCGTGCTGGTCATGGCGCATTTCGATTTCAGCTTCGCCAGTTTCTTCGACGCCCTCACACACGTTACCTACACGGACAAGGGAGTGCAGATAACGCAGGATTTTCTGCAACCCGGATTGCGTTTCAAACCACCATACGGCGCATTGGATCTCATCTCATTGGGAATGGCACTCATTCTCGGAACGGCCGGACTCCCGCACATTCTCGTGCGTTTCTACACGGTGCCGGACGCGAAGACCGCTCGGATCAGCGTTGTCTGGGCGATGGCCATCATTGGCACCTTCTATATCCTCACGACATTTCTCGGATTTGGCGCCGCCACAATTGTCGGACGAGACAAGATTGCGATTAGTGGCGGGACAAACATGAGTGCTCCACTTCTCGCGAGGGAGCTGGGTGGGGAGATATTTTTCGCGTTTGTTGCGGCCATCGCCTTTGCGACGATTCTGGCGGTCGTTGCAGGGTTAACGATCAGCGCGTCGACTTCGTTTGCGCACGACTTCTACACCAACGTCATTCATCGCGGCACCGCGCGCAAACCCGGTGAGGAGGTACGTGTTGCTCGTCTGACTGCCTGCGTTGTGGGCGCCATCGCGATTGCGATCGCGATCGTGCTTGGACCGAACGCCAACGTTGCGTTTCTGGTCGCACTGGCGTTTGCGGTGGCGGCATCGGCCAATTTACCCGTGATTGTTCTCTCGCTTTTCTGGAAGCGATTCAATACCACCGGCGCCGTCATGGGGCTGGCCTCGGGTCTGGCGGCCTCGATCATTCTGATTCTGGTGGGTCCCAGCGGCAAGCTTCTCGCGACTCCACTGTTCCCTTTGGAGAATCCGGGGATTCTGAGCATTCCCATCGGTTTTCTGGGGGCAGTCGCCGGCACGCTGCTTTCGCGGGAGCCTTCGGCAGAGGCAAGATTCGAGGAACTCCTGGTCCGCGCGAATACAGGGCTCGGTGCGGAGAAGGCTACTCCCCACTGATCAGCTTCTGATTTCGCAGGTCAGCGCGGTAGTAGCGCATGACCAGCCCGGCGATAGCGCCAATCAGCAGGAGAGTCGGGAGAAGGAGAATCAGAATCCCAGCGTTGACGTCGGCGCTCACTCTTCCCGGGTCTTCCGAGTTCGCGAGTGAGGCGCGACACATCGCACACTGCGCCAGCCCAGTTCCCGGCATCTGCAAGAACCAGAGCCCGAGAGCGGATATTGCACGCACCATCCTCGCGCATTTTGCCTGACTGCCCCGCGTTCTCTCACGCATATCTGAAAAGAGGTCGCTTATTAGATACTTCATGAGATTGAAGGAAGATAGACCAGGGCGAAGACGAACACCCAGACCGCATCGACAAATTGCCAGTAGAAACCGCTGATCTCGACATCCGTCGTTGTGGCTCGCTTTCGGAAAAT
The DNA here is from genome assembly GCA_040007555.1 of Acidobacteriota bacterium. Taxonomy (GTDB): domain Bacteria; phylum Acidobacteriota; class Blastocatellia; order RBC074; family RBC074; genus JANNRD01. The sequence goes on from JBDTUW010000120.1 coordinate 3,670, forward strand.
GAGTAACGCGAGGAGTACGATGCCGGAAAGCACGTGAAGCATATGCAGCCCGGTGATTCCAAAGAAGGTTGACGCGAAGGCCTGCGATCCCGAGCCCAATGGCATGGCGCTCGGGACGATTCCCTCCGCCATCAACCGCCTCCACTCGCTCAGGTGCATAACCAGAAAGGCCGTCCCTCCTAGTATGGTCAGCCCCGCCCAGCGCCGCATCGCCGTTTGATCGCCGCGACGCATCGCGGAGACCGCCCGCATCATGGTCAGGCTACTCGCGAAAAGACAGAGCGACATGCCGATGGCATAACCGATGTTCGAGAGCGCAAATGGGTGCGGCCAAACCGAACTGCTCAGCCGAAGATAGCAGTAGCCGGAGAGGATCGCGGCGAACGTCAGCGAATCGGAGAGGATGAAAAGCTTCATCCCCAATCGCTTGTTGGTCCCGGCATGCGTGCCCGCCAATTCCAAACGCTCACCTCCAGAAAAAGAGAATCACGAGAAGATATATCCAAAGCCCATCGAGGAAATGCCAGTAGATCGCCGTCGCATCGACCGTGGCCCGCCTCCTGATCGCCGTCCATGTTCCACGTTTCGATTTGTAGACCACATAGCCAAGACCGAGTATGCCTCCTACCAGATGGGCAGCGTGCAAACCGGTAAAGATATAGGCAAATCCGCTGTGCCTGTTGGTGTTGACGAAGAAGCCGCTCGCTACCAGCTGTCTCCAGGCTGCGAGTTGCGCAATGAGAAAGCCAAGACCGAGACCGGCCGTCACGAGCAGCCAGCGCATGAATGCGTCTTCGTGCCGTCGCCTTAGCGCACGGCGCGTCATCTCAAAAGTGACACTGCTCATCAGAATCACGAGCGTGCTGACGACAAGAATCGAAGGAAACTCCAGCGGCAGGACGTGAGCCCGATTGACCACGTAGGCGCTTGTCAGCGCGAGAAACATCATCGTCACGCTCGCCAGAGCCAGCCAAATTCCAATTCTGTAGCCCTCGGGTGGCGGAGTACGCTCGGGTCTGCGACCGCCCCCATCACCACCATCGCCCCCGTCTCCGGGTGGAAACAGGTCGTGGTTACCGGATCCGGTGCTGATCGTGTCGTTGTGCCTTGGTTTCTCGGAAGTGACCATTGAAGCCGTCCGGTCGTGACCGTCGTAATTCTTGGTTCCTCGACGATCACGAGGCAATCTGACGCTCCACGTGTTGTGGCAGGTAGTCTTCCTGCTCACCGGGTAGCGAAAACTCATACGGACCGCGAAAGACTCTGGGAGCCTTTCCGCCGAAATTGTCGTGCGGAGGAGGGGAACTTGTCACCCACTCAAGCGTCGTCGCCTCCCATGGGTTTTCCGACGCTCGTCGGCCCCTGAAAAAACTCCACGCAAGGTTTGCAAGAAATAGAAGTTGACCTGCGACGGTGATGAGGACCGCAATCGAAATAAATATGTGGAGCGGCGCCGCAGATTTCAGGAAGTCATAGCCCAGCGCCTCGGCAATACGACGCGGGTGGCCGATCATTCCGAGAACGTGAAACGGAATGAAGATGGCATAGACGCCAAAGAAGGTTACCCAAAAGTGAATGCGACCCATCGACTCGTTCATCATGCGCCCTGTCATCTTTGGAAACCAGAAATAGGTCGCTGCAAAGATCCCGAAAACTGCCGCAACGCCCATAATCAGATGAAAGTGACCGGTGACAAAATAGGTATCGTGAAAAACGATATCGAGCGAGGTTTGTCCGAGAATGAGCCCTGTCAGTCCGCCGGAGACAAACAGTGAGACGAACCCGATCGCGAAAAGCATTGGGCTGGTGAAGCGGATTCTGCCTCCCCAAAGCGTGCCAAGCCAATTGAACGTCTTGATCGCCGAGGGGACACCGATCGTCAGTGTCAAAACCGAAAAGGCGATCGAAGAAGTTGGGTTCATGCCGCTGATGAACATGTGGTGTCCCCAGACGAGAAACCCGAGCAGGCCGATCCCGAGCATGGCCAGGATCATGATTCGGTAGCCAAAAATTGGCTTACGCGCAAACGTCGCCAGGATGTGTGAGGTTGCGCCCATTCCCGGCAGAATGGCGATGTAGACTTCCGGATGCCCAAAGAACCAGAAAAGATGCTGCCAAAGAAGTGGTGAGCCGCCTCCTCCCGGGATCAGCTTCCCGCTGACAACGAGTCCACCGGGGTTAAAGAAACTCATCCCCAGATTTCGCTCAGCCAGGAGCAGGATTCCTGCCGCAAGCAGCACCGGAAACGCCAGCAGGGCGATAATAGCGGTGGTAAACCATGCCCAGCACGTCAACGGCATTCTGGTGAGCGTCATTCCGGGCGCCCGCATGTTGAGTGTCGTCGTAATGAAATTGAGCGCGCCAAACAGTGAGCCAACGCAGAAGATGCCGATGCTGACGAGCCACAAATCAGCGCCGAGCCCCTGGCCCGGTCCCGCAGTGGGGATGGCGCTCAACGGAGGATAGAACGTCCAACCGCCGATTGGCGCACCACCTTCGATAAAGAAGGCGAGGAGCAGCACGATGAGGCTGACGAATGTCGTCCAGAACGACAGCATGTTCAGAACCGGGAAGGCCATATCTGGGGCCCCGATCTGAATCGGAAGGAAGTAGTTCCCAAATGCGCCCTGTGGTGCGGTAGTGAGCACCATGAAGACCATGATCGTTCCGTGCATGGTGACCATGGCGAGATAGAACTCGGGCTGCATCTGTCCACCCTGAAAGCCGATGGGAAAGATACTCTCTAGCAGCGGCCACTTCTCCGTCGGCCACGCCAATCGCAGTCGCATGAGAACTGAGAGCCCAACGCCGAGGAGCGCGGCAAAGAGCGCCAGACAGAAATACTGAATCCCAATCACCTTGTGATCCAGACTGAAGATGTATTTGCGAATGAATCCCATCTCTACAACTTCCCGCGCCAAATCACGCTCTCGCCTGCTCCCCCACTCCCCACTGCGAAGACAGAGCACCGACCACTGATCCCTGCTATTGAGCCTTCTCCACCAGCCACTTCTCGTACTCGGCTTGTGACCTGACCTCGAGAAAGCCGCGCATTCGATGATGCCCGATGCCACACAGTTCGGCGCACGCGATCTCGTAGCGTCCCTCTCGTGTTGGAGTGAAATGCACGTTGATCTTCATCCCCGGCACAGCATCCTGTTTGAAACGAAGCTCCGGGACAAAGAAGCTGTGCGTCACATCTTTCGCGCGAAGAATTAATTTCACTGGCCGGTTGATGGGTATCACCATCAGTCCGACGCTCACCAGATCGTCTCGGCCCGCAGCGTCCTTTGGGTCAATTCCGACCGGTCCCGGACGCGAAGTCGGCGCGTTGTCCTCGTCGTTATAGAGCTCTGGACTGGTGGCACCAAACTTCTGATCCGGTCCCGTATAGCGAAAATTCCAGACGAACTGTTGCCCGGTCACTTCAACCAGGAGTGCGTCCGCAGGAGTCTCGCTGAGGTATAGCTGGGCCCAGACCCGTTCGCCAAAAATTGCGAGGGTGGCGAAGATGATCAGAGTTACCACCGCGCCCAGGATTTCCAGCCGCATGTTCCCTACTGAGTGGCTCGCTCGACCCGCCCGTTGACTCCGAAATCGCCACACCGCCAAACCCAATGCCAGGTGAACGGCGACGAAAGCCACGGCAATGACGACCAACGTGATGTTGAATTGACGATCGACCAGCAGTGCATGCGCTGAGGCTCCGGGCGGAAACCACCACTGCCCCGAGGCGAAGAGCGCCACCGTGCCGATAGTCACTATCAGAATCGCGAGCGCGAGGAGAAAAGCCATCTTGATCCGCTTGCGGGCAGAGTCAGGCGACCTAGGGAACAATCAGCGCTGGCTGCACCTTCAAGGTTCCGAAGTTCGAAGTGGTCGTCGCTTCGAAGGCAAAATCCGCTTTCGCCTCTGCCTTTGGCGCGACGGTTACCTGCAGCTTCTTCTCACCCAGTTTCTCATGCCACGCGATCAACTCGTACTGGCCTGGCGGGAGGCCCTTGATCGAAAACGTCCCATCCTGGCTGCTAACGCTAAAGAACGGGTGCGAGAGTACCGCGACTGAGGCCTTCATCCACGAATGCTGGTTGCATTTGACGGGTATGACGACTTCTTCGAGCGCAAACTTCTTGACGATGGGGGGTGCGCTCGGATACTGAGATTCGTTCCACTCGCGATTAATCCTTGGCACGGGATGGACGTTGTGGGCAGTCGCATCGGAATTCATCACCTTCAAGGGCTGGTTGGTCTGAAGACCGACAACGTGAGGCACATACCGGCACCCCTGTTGATCAAGAACCACCTCAGTCGTCGGCACGGGGAAGGAATTCTTTGGCAAGCCGCTCTTGACGTAGACGAAGACATTGGCGAGATGGCCATCCTTGACGACGATCTCCTCCGAGACAGCGTTGGCGCCGTTCCGCGCGCAAACTGGATCTGAGTCCATTTGAATCTTCTTGGGTGCGGGCGACGGTGAATTGAAGGCAATGCTCCCAGTGATGCTCCCTTCATCACCCGTCACCGTATAAAGCGGAGAGCTATCGGCAGTCGCTACGGGTTTCTCCTCGGTCTTGCCCGAGCAGCCGGTCAGCACGAGGCTGAACCCGAGGGCAAGACTCCACATCAATCTTCCAGAGCCTGTCATCAAGACCTCCTTCATATCACGCCATCCAGCAGAGTAAATAGCTAATCCGGGAATTTGCTCGAAGCCACAACGGCTTTGAATCAAAAGCGGTGCAGTAAGGAAACCACATTATTAACGTTTGCGATCTGACACTTCAAGCGAGCGACGAAAAAGGCAGCACTACGGCAAGACACGAACGCAAAAAACAATTTGCCGGGATGATAGTTTTTCGCTGTCTGTTCCGCCTTCGTCCCGTGAGCGCAGATAGGTGCTTAAGTGCCTCGGCGAGAACGTGCAATGGTCCGAAGGAGCTAGATGAGCAACGAGAAGGAAGAAACGAAGAACTCAACCGCCGATGATTCACCCGCAGCCATCTTGATGTTGTCGCGGCGGAGGAGATCAAGGGTGGCCTTGATGTGCCTGACGACGACTCAGACGATGCGGAACTAAAAAAACTAAGGCCCGGCCGGGTGTACCTCGCCAAGGCGCCATAGTGTCCCCAGGGACTCGGAAAATGGTTCGTGAGTTTTGTAAATGATCGCAGACACAGGC
>JBDTUW010000121.1:0-8816 GCA_040007555.1 Acidobacteriota bacterium
GCCGCATATCGCTCCCACATCGAAATGACAGTGCGGCAAAAACGCGCCATTCAAATACGGTGAGGGCAAGCCATTGCAGGCTCGCAAATCATGCATCACTCGCGTATCGTGATTCAAACGGTGCTGTCGCTTGATTGGTTTTAGGGTGCAATCGCGGGCAGCTTCGGCTGAGGACCTGGATGTGTTGTGAGGCAGTAGAATGCAAAATGGACAATCCGAATCTCGAGCTCGCCTTGCGCTTCAAAATCGAATGCGAAGCGCGGTGGCGTGATCGGATATGTCTTTAAACATCGAGCCTGCGAAGAGCGCACGCAGCAGTAATTCTCCCGAGTCGAAGCCGTAGACTCTGAAATGACGGTCTATGACGCCAGATAAACCGGACACAGCAGCCATCTCCCTCAAGCGAATCTCGAAGCGCTATGGGAAGCTCCTTGCGGTGAGTGAGCTGGATCTTGAGGTTTCCCAGGGCGAGGTTTTTGGCTTCCTTGGTCTTAACGGCGCAGGTAAGACAACAACTATTCGCATTCTCCTCGATCTTCTTCGCCCGAGCTCGGGTACGGCGAACGTTCTCGGCATGAGTTGTCAGGCTGGCGGGCTGGAGGTGCGGACCCGTGTGGGCTACCTACCAGGTGAGCTCGGTCTCTATGGCGACATGACAGGGTATCGCACGCTCGAGTTTCTCGCTCGTCTCTGCCGGCAAACTGTTGAACCGGAATATCGTGAACAGCTCCGCGAAAGGCTGGAACTCTCAGCCGCTGACCTGCGTCGGAAGGTTCGCGAGTACAGCACCGGAATGAAGCGGAAGCTTGGTCTGATCCAGGCCCTCCAGAACGATCCGCCCCTGCTGATACTCGATGAACCAACCGAGGGCCTCGACCCGCTCATGCAGGAGGCGTTTTATCAGCTCCTCGCCGATCTGCATCGCCGAGGCAGAACGATCTTCATGTCGTCTCATGTGCTCTCGGAGGTCGAACGGGTTTGTGACCGAATTGCGGTCCTGCGCGCGGGTGAGGTGGTTCTGCTCTCTGAAGTTGATGAGGTGCGCAACCTGGCTGCGAGACGCGTCAGGGTGTTTTTCTCAGCCGACTGCGATCTTCGGCCTGGGGAACTCCCCCCGGAGCACGAGGTCATCGAAAGCGATTCGCGACTGTGGAGCCTCCGCGTTAATGGACCCCTCGGCCCGCTGTTGAAGTATCTTGCGGGATTTCCAGTAAGAGATATGCAGGTCGAGGAGCCTCATCTCGAGGATGTCATCATGAAGTACTACCGGAAAGAAACATCATGAAGGGTCCTTTGGCATTGCTGGCGAACTCTCTAAGGAGGGTACGGTTCCTGGTGCTGACGCTGGGCGTTTTGATGGCGGGGTTCCAGATACTCTTGACGCTGGTCGCCGGCTCGATTGAGCGATCGCACGGCTTTGGTGATTTATCCGCGCTTATCCCTGATTTCATGCAGCAGATCATGGGGCCAGCCTTTGTCGGACTGATGTCGTTTGGGGGAATCGTCTGCGTTGGCTACTTTCATTTGGCCGTCATGGGCTCGCTCATCGGTTTGGTGATCGCGGTTGCAACTGAGCCCGCAGCTGAGATCGAATCCGGTGTTATGGACCTCATTCTTTCCCGCCCCATTGCCCGGCCGTGGGTCATTCTGCGTTCCGTTGTGCTGTTGGTGATCTGCACGGTGTTTGTCTTGCTCATGATGATGCTGGGCACGTCGGCGGGTTTACGCTTGCTGGCGCCCGTGGGAGCCGTCTGGCCGACTTGTCAGTTGATCCGATCACTTGCCATCAACCTCGGGGTACTGATGTTCTGCTGGGGTGGGATTACGCTCGCGATAAGTTCCACCTGCCGGCGACGCAGCATCGCAGGTGCTTTGGCGGGTGTGCTTGCGCTGACGACCTTTCTGCTCGACTACGTCGCGCGGGCGTGGGAGCCGGCTGAGTCGGTGGCCTGGCTGTCGCCTTTCAGGTACTACAGCCCACTCGATCTGGTCACCGGGCTAGGCATTCCGGCAAAGAATCTCTGGGTGCTTGGTGGCATCGGTGTCGCTGGCATAGCCTTCGCTTATTGGTATTTCTCGCGCCGGGATATTTGATAGCTGAGGGACGAAGACTCAATGAAGGCGCGAAAGACGCGACGGCTGTCACAGAATGGACACGATGCCCGGCTTATCAAGCTTTTCGGCCTTCGAGTTTTTCGCGGCTTCGCCTGAATCCGTCCTTCCGCGGATCGCATCGCACAGATGGAGAACAACGCAAAGATGTTTGAGGACGAAGATGCTCGTCAAAAACTGCAGCACGCCTTTGACTTCGCCGAGACGCAGGTAAGATCGCTCCTCGGCAAGTACCCGCGCGACTACTATCCGATGTATACCGTGGACGGCAAGTTCGGTATGGACCGCAAACGCTGGACACACTGGTGCGACGGTTTCTACCCCGGGATGATGTTTACCTTCGCCGGGGCAACAAATGATAGTTGGTGGTTGGAGAAGGCGGTCGAGTACTCTACACCGCTCGAGAGCCGTCAGTATGACCGCGCAGTGCATGACCTTGGATTCATTTTTTTCTCAACGTATCTGCGCTGGCTTGATCTTGGCGGTCCAACTGAACGCATCAATGCGGTGCTCAATCAGGCCGGCAGGACGATGGCGATGCGTTTTATGGAGAAAGGGCAATACCTGCGCTCGTTTGTTGAACCAGCATCGTTATTCATCGATATCATGATGAATGTCGGGACGATCTTTCGCGCGGGTATTAAGACAGGGGATCAGCACCTGCTTGGCATTGCTCATCGCCACTGTGAGACGACGCGACGGACTCTTGTTCGCGGTGATGGCTCGACGTCACACGAGGCGATCTTTGAGCTTGCGACCGGGGAGTGTCTCCGTCAATCAACGCATCAGGGCTATCGTGGGGACTCCTGCTGGAGCCGCGGTCTCGCGTGGTCCCTTTATGGCTTTACCCGATCGCATAAACAGACAGGCCGTGGCGCCTATCTTGAGACGGCTATAAACAATGCCGACTACTACCTCGCTCATACTCCTCGGGATGGCGTGACACCATGGGATTACGATGCACCCCTCGAAGGACCGCTTTCGCGAAAGCAGGTGGACACCTCGGCGGCAGCCATCGCCGCCTCAGGCCTGCTTGATCTTTCGGAAGCAGTTCCGGATCGGGTCAAGGCGCGCGCATACCGAGAATTCGCCTTGACCTCGTTGCTTGAGCTGAGTCGCACCTTCCTCGGCAGTAATACCGCCGGATTTGAGGGGATTCTGAATGGAGGCGTCTACCACATTCACAAGAACCTCGGTGTACATGAAGCGGTCATGTTTGGCGAGTATTTCTTTGTCGAAGCACTCGACAAGGCGCTGACGCTGCTGCGCAAGGCGAAGTGGAACGAGTCGCTCGCGGCCTATCCCCCCTATCCTGAGGACACGCTTCCCGCAGGCTCGAAACGCTGGGTGGACGGGCCGACGGAAGAGAACATGCCAGCGCCCGGGGGTGAACAGAGTGAGTAGCTCAACAGCCGGTCGACCCGTCGCTATGGTCACGGGGGCAGGGCGGGGAATTGGACGCGGAATCGCGATCGAACTCGGGAAGCTTGGGTACGCGGTTGTGGTCAACTATGCCGGAAACGCGGCAGCTGCCCACGAGTGCCTCGGCGAAGTGAGATCGGCGGGTGGTGAGGGAATCACGGTTCGCGCGGACATCTCAGCTGCCGAGGACCGACAGCGACTGCTCGATTCCGCGCTCCTCGAGTACGGGCGAGTGGATCTGCTGGTCAACAACGCGGGCGTTGCGCCAGACGTACGAGCTGACCTCCTTGACGCAAGCGAAGAGTCATTTGACCGATTGGTCCGCATCAATCTCAAGGGGCCGTATTTTCTCACGCAGCGCGTAGCCCTGCAGATGATTGCACAGGTTGAGAACCAGCAGTTCAGTTCGTCTGGATCGCCACGGATAATTACCGTTTCGTCGGTCTCAGCCTACGCGGCTTCGGTCAATCGCGGCGACTACTGTGTGGCAAAGGCAGGGCTCGCAATGATGACCAAGCTCTTTGCGGCGCGTCTGGCAGAGTTTGGAATCAATGTTTACGAAGTTCGGCCCGGTGTGATTGCTACCGATATGACTGGTGGCGTCCGGGAGAAGTACGACAGATTGATAGAGCAGGGAGCGTGGCCGATTCGCCGGTGGGGCGAGCCCGCAGATGTTGGCCGAGCGGTGGCGGCAATTGCACGGGGCGATTTCCCGTATTCAACTGGCGAAGTCATCAATGTTGATGGCGGCTTTCACATTCGAACGCTTTAGTTACTTATTCGAACGTTGATTCATCATGATTCCAAAGCTCGACATTCTGACGCGGATTACTGATGCGGGACTTGTCGCGGTGGTGCGCGCGGACACGGCGGACCAGGCACTGCACATCACGGAGGCTTTACTCGAAGGGGGCTGTCCCGCGATCGAGGTGACGTTTACAATTCCGAGTGCACAGCGGGTCATTGAATCGCTGGCGGCGCGCTACAAACCAAGTGAATTGATTCTCGGCGCTGGTACGGTGCTTGATCCTGAAACGGCGAGGATCGCAATCCTCTCTGGGGCAACGTACGTTGTCTCACCAGCGCTCAATGTGAAGACGGTGAGGCTGTGTAATCGCTATCAGGTGCCAATCATGCCGGGCGCGATGTCGATCAGAGAAGTGATCGAAGCGATGGAAGTTGGCGCCGACATCATCAAACTGTTTCCGGGTGAGGCGTTCGGCCCGGGGATGATCAAGTCGATCAAGGGACCCTTGCCGCAGGCGCCGCTCATGCCTACAGGTGGTGTCGATATCGGCAATGTTGGTGAGTGGATCAAGGCGGGCGCGGTGGCAGTCGGTGTCGGGGGGAGTTTGATTGGTGGCGCGAAGACCGGAGACTACGCGGCGATTACGAAGATGGCCCGGGAATTCCTCGAGCGGATTCGCGCGGCTCGTGCGTGATCAACTTCGCCTGAATATGGCAGCAATCAAGCCTGTGCCGACGCAATCTGCTGAAATAAGTCCTGCCCGTATCGGCATCAACCCCAGGCTCACCTAATACGAGCGATTGACCATGCGGTGCCTGGTATCAGCATGGTTGCGCGGATGCCTGTTTGTTTCTCGACGGAGGTTCTGTCGCAGGATTGTCTCTCACGGTCGTGGGGCCATTTGACGGAACTGTGGAGTCGTCGATGCCGAGCGTCCAGCCGGGCGGGTCGCTGGCGGGAAAGCTGTCTTCAAGCGTCGAGTCGATCTGCTCTTCGGTTGGCACGCGGTCTGGGTCGTCTTGGTTCATAGTGATAATCCTCGGCCCGCGGCGGGTCTTTTACAAGTGGACGGAGAAGCGTTAGCGAGTACGGCCGTCCGCCGCAGAAGGACTCCGATTTCGCGACACGCGGCAGCGTGTGGAGAGTGCGGCGGCTTGCCGCCGCTTTCTTCTCGTCGAAGGGCGTCTCCCGACACTGAGAGCTGAGGGGGGGCAGGCGGATCCTGATCTTCAAAAGAAAGCGACGGTAAACTGCCGCATTCCAAACGCTGCGGCGCTGCTCTCCACGCCTTGCCCGTGCATCGTTCCGAGGTATCGACTATGATCGTCGCTCGATTCACCGTTTTCCCCTCAAATTCTCAGGAGGTCTCGATGTCGCTTTCACGACTTTTACTGGTACTCATTTTGCCGATCGTCGCACTCTTCTCCAGCTCAATTGGCCGCGGCTTCACCGAGGTGCCTTCGCGAGGTGTCCTGCTGGTCGCCAACAAGGGAGATCAGACTCTGGGTATTGTGGATATCGTCTCAGGCCAGCAGGTGACGACAGTGCCTGAGGGCGGAGTTACCGGGCACGAGGTCATCGCCTCACCCGACGGGCGTCTTGCTTATGTTCCGATCTATGGCAACTCGGGTGTGGGTAAACCCGGAACTGACGGGACAAACATGGTGGTCATAGATATTGCGGCTCGCAAGGTGGTTGGCAATCTGGATTTTGGGAAAGGCGTCCGCCCGCACTGTGCAGTGTTCGGTCCGAAGGATGGATTGCTTTACATCACAACCGAGATCGAAAACTCGATTACAGTCATTGACCCACGGACGCTGAAGGTTGTTGGAAGCGTTCCGACAGGCCAGGTGCAGTCGCACATGCTGGCGATCTCGAGCGATGGCAGACGCGGTTACACAGCGAATGTTGGCCCCGGCACCGTTTCGGTCCTTGATCTGAAGGAGCGCAAGACCACCGCGATCATCCCCATTTCCGCGACAACCCAGCGTATCTCCTTGTCGGTCGATGACAGGCTGGTTTTTACCTCGGATCAGACAAAGCCACAGCTCGCTGTCATCGACACGTCGACTAATAGGATCAGGAACTGGGTAGCGTTGCCGGGAATGGGATATGGCTCCGCAGCGACACCGGACGGTCGTTTCCTCGTGATTGCCATGCCGACTATTAACAAGGTTGGAGTGATCGACCTGAAGACGATGAAGGTGGCCCACGAGATTGAGGTGCCAAGTGCTCCCCAGGAGGTTGTCGTCAGGCCTGACGGTCAGGAAGCATATGTGTCCTGCGATGTCAGTGGCAAGATTGCCGTTATCAACCTCGCAACGTGGAAGGTGGACAAACTGATTACGGCTGGGAAGGGTGCAGATGGGCTGGCCTGGGCTCCGATCCGGTAGTCTCTCCGGCCACTCGGGCTTTTGGAGGAGGTGAAGTGTAGTCGACACCGCTCCAAACCATGCGGTGAAAGAGGTCGTCCATCTGTTCCGGGGTTTCGCGCATTCCCCGATCCAGCCACCATTGCAATAGTGAGAACAGTGATCCGGCTTGGGCGTGCGCCATTGCCGCCCGCTGCTCAGCCGGGACTGCCAGACCCCTCGGGAACTCAGCGAGACGCCGCTCGATGCCACGAGCGAAATGCCCGTGCGCCAGTTCCATTACGTCCTGGTACCTGCCGGCCGCCACCAGAGCGGCGACAAACTCCCGCATTTCGGCGACGTGGGAAAACAGCTCGCGAACCATGGCCACTCGGTCAGAGGGGTCATTGTGGTCCGAGAGGTGCTTCGAGAACGCCTCAAAGAACTCATCCGCATCGCTTATAAAAAGGTCCTCCTTGCTCTGGTAATGCGTATAGAACGTCGACCGTCCTACATTGGCGCGATCAAGAACCTCCTGCACGGTGATTGCGTCAAAGGCCTTCTCACCTATTAAGGCGACAAGCGCATCACCGAGAGCATCCCGCGTCCGCCGGATACGGCGATCTTCCTTTTCCACCCTCGGCGCCGTGTTACCGGACACCGTGGCCTTGTTTGTCCCGTTTTGCCCCTGATTGGCCTCCGCCATATTGACCTCTCTCCTCTGCCGACATAGATTGCGAGACCTTGCTGCACGCCTGAAATGGCACGGCACCATCAGGGCCCTGTACGATGAAGCCATTATAGCGAGTTCCGGCGTGCACGTCGCAGCGCGGCACCCAATACCGGCCCCGGCCGACCCTGAGAGGATAAAGAGAGTGATCTCACTACAAGGCATCAGGAAAGAATACAAAACACCTTCCGGCTCATTCACTGCGCTTCACGGCATTGATCTGGAGATAAGGACCGGCGAGTTTGTGGCGATTGTCGGGAAGTCCGGCTGCGGAAAATCGACGCTTCTGAATTTGATTGGAGGCATCGATCACCCTTCGTCCGGGGAGCTGTCGGTGAATGGTACAGGGCTGAGGGGAGTCAGCGAGCAATCCCTCGCGCGCTGGCGAGGAAGGACAGTTGGTTTTGTCTTCCAGTTCTTCCAGCTGTTGCCGACGCTGACCGTCGTAGAGAACGTCATGCTGCCCCTGGATTTCGCCGGACAGCTGCCTGCCGGCCAGCGTCGCAAACGTGCTCTGGAACTGCTTGATCGAGTGGGTCTTGTCGAGCAGGAGCAAAAGCTCCCCTCTGCACTTTCGGGCGGGCAACAACAAAGAGTCGCGATCGCGCGCGCGATGGCAAACGACCCGCCGATCGTACTGGCTGATGAACCGACCGGGAACCTCGACTCGGAGACATCGATGGCAGTGTTCAATCTCTTTCGCGCGCTGGCCGATGGAGGTACGACGGTCGTGATCGCTACTCACGAGCGGGACATTGCACGCGTCATCGACCGCACTATCGAAATGCTCGATGGCAGAATTGCGATACCTGCCGAGACGCGAAACATTGAGGTGGTCCGATGAGCACCCTGTGGCGGAAAGCGCTACGCGATTTCTGGCTTGAAAAAACCAGGACAGTCCTCGTCGTCGTGGCTGTTGCGGTTGGTCTCTCCGCATTCTTGACGGTGCTCGCGAGCTACGCGATTCTCACGCGCGAGCTGGATCTGGGCTATCAAGCGACCAACCCGGCGTCCGCCACCTTCTACCTGGACTCGATTGATGACGAGTTGCTTGCCCGAGTAATGTCGCATCCCGAGATTGGCGCAGCGGAAGCACGAAGGAGCGTCGCCGGGCGCATCAAAGTCGGTCCCGTGGAGTGGCGCGCTCTGACACTCTTTGTGGTCAGAGACTTTGGCAGCATCCGTGTCAGCACGCTCAAACCACAAGAGGGTGAATGGCCGCCAGCAAAGGGTGATGTGCTGATCGAACGCGATGCGGTGCGGGTCGCCCGATCACGCATCGGTGAGAACGTGGTGGTCCGCACCGCCAGAGGGCCGGAACAATCGCTCCGTTTCAGCGGAATCGTCAAGGATGTAGGACAGGCCCAGGCCCGAATGGAGAACGTCGTCTATGGCTACATTACACAGGATACGCTTGCTCAATTGGGAGAGGTGCCATCGCTCGATCAGTTGA
>JBDTUW010000122.1:0-8806 GCA_040007555.1 Acidobacteriota bacterium
TTCGCGAGCGGGGCGTTCCGACTTTCATCGCAGCGGCATCCGCGGACAAGGTGCAGTTTGGCCGGGCCTAGCGCTTCCACCTCACCAGAACCTGAAGGGAGGGCTGACTATCTGCAAGATCGGGGCGCAACACCGGCCCATCCACATCACGTTTGACTGCCCATCGTCTGTTTGCTACTTTCAAAGGGCACGTATGACGATGAAGCTTGGGCACAATCTGCTGAGATCGCGACGGATACATCGCTCGCTGGCGATTCTTCTCTTGGCATTCGCCGTTTTTGATATGGCGATCGTCGATACCTTCTTCCCCCAGCTTTGCAATGACGAGCAGGCACTCACTGCCTCCTCGACTGTAAACGAGCCAGGCCGCCTCTCAACGAGTGAAAGATTAACCGCCGGAACCCATCGCTCCGAACCAACTCCCGATTCTCATCCTGACTCTCTCGATGAAGATTGTTTCTGCTGCTGCTCTCATATCCTCCCCGCCTTCGCGGTGGGGGAGGTAAACCCGACGGAGATGAATTTGATCACTTCGCTCGAAGATAGTCTGCCTTCCGCTCCATCACAGAGTACGTACCGCCCTCCCCGCAACGCTTAACCGCGTCACACCGGCAACGAGCACTATAGTTCCCCTTGATACGAATTCAGGCGCCGAAATGCGCGTGAGCAGCCGCGGTTCATTCCGTGACGCATTGCTTGCGTGACACGAGCGCACTTATCTGGAGAAAGCACCTATGCGGTGTCTTAAACGGCCTACCCGTCGCCATCGCTCGACGCGAGGCTTTGTCTACTCGCTCGCAATACTTCTGGCCTTTTTCACCTTTCTGAATATCGCCTCCGGGCAGTCCCCCGCAGTTGACCGATCCGCGGCGGCGACCGAACGGTATGAGAACTCAGCGCGAGGGGTATCCGTGATCGATCTCGTGCGCCACGCGATCTCCTCCAATGGCGAACTCGCCGCCGCGCGCATCGAGATCGCTCGTGCGCGCGCGCGTTTGCGCCAAGCCGGCCTGCGCCCGAATCCAGCGGTCGATTTCGAGCAGCAGAATGGCGTCCTCGATTCACCCGGAGAACGCGCCACCTCATTTGGATTTTCCCTGCCACTGGAACTATGGGGCCAGCGCGGAAGGCGAATGGATCTAGCGCAGGTCACTCTCGAGGCTGCCGTAGCGGAAGTGGGAGATCGCGAACGGCGGCTCGCCGGAGAAGTTCGACTCGCGTACGCCGAAGCGCTCGCGATTGTGCGCGAGCTGGAAGTAACCGAACGCCTCAACAAGATCGATATCGAAACCGCCCGCCTCGTCGAGGTTCGGATCAACGAAGGCGATGCGGCGCCTATTGAATTAAATCTGCTCCGCGTGGAAATTGACCGGTTGCGGGCGCGTCGCGCGCTGCTTGCGGGTCGACTGGAATCGGCGATGCTCAGGTTGAAGCAACTTTCAGGCATGCCCGCAGATGAGCCCGTCACACTCCGCGAGGCGCTCGCATCGCCTTTGGTGCCTCAACCGCCATCATCGCTTGACGCATCGCTCGAGATCGCGCTCCGGAACCGACCCGACTTGAAGTTCGCGCGTCTGTCCGAAGAGGCTGCCCAGGCTGGCTACCACCTCGTCAAGGCGGAAGCCTCGCCGCATGTAACGGCCTTCACTCGGTACGGACAGACATCCTCCGCCTTTGACGAAACGCCGGTCGGCTTTCTGAGAGACCGGGACAGACTCTTCAGCTTTGGCGTCTCGATCGTCCTCCCGGTCTTCAACCGCAATCAGGGCGCAAAGGCCGAGGCCCAACTCGCGATCATCCAGGCGCGGAAGCGGCGCGAGTTCGCCGAATCGGTTGTGCGAGCTGAGGTCACATCGGCCTATCGCCGCTACGAAGCCGCGCTGGCATCGCTGCAAATCTACGAACTGGGTGTCATCACGCGAACTGTTGCAAATGTCGAGACCATTCGTGCCGCGTATGAAGCGGGTGCTTTCCGTATCAGCGAACTGATTTCGGAACAACGCCGGCTGATCGAATCGCAACGCGAGCTCACTGAAGCGCTGATGGAGCGCTATCGCGCGCTGGCCGATATCAATACAGCACTTGGCGTCACGGTCAACGATTAGGGAGGATCATTCATGACCAGAGAGACTCAGACAACATCACCTGAAAGGCTCCACCCTCGCTTCCTCGCCTGGCTCCTCGCATTCGCGATGAGCACGACGTTACTGGCCTGTTCAGAAGGAAAGAACCAGGAAACGGCCGGAGCCGAGACGAAGGTCGCGCTCAAAGGAGAGCATCACGACGGCAATGAAGTACAGCTCTCAGACGAGGCACTGAAGGCCGCGAAAATAGAACTCGCTGAGGTTGTCGAGGAGAGCGCCGGTGAACTCCTTAAGGTCACCGGTTCGGTCGAGACCAACCAGGAGCTGACAAGTGAAGTGACACCGTTGGTTTCGGGCCGAGTCGATCGCGTCAATGTCGCGCTTGGCGATCGGGTGAGCCGTGGAGCAGTGCTTGCCGTCCTCGCCTCGCCGCAGATTGCGGAAATGCACGGTAAGTTGCACGAAGCCGAGACCGCCTTCGCGATCGCTCTACGCAACCTCGAGCGGGTACAGAAGGCGGAAAACCGCGTGGCCGTGCTACAGGCCAAAGCGCGGCTTGATGAAGCGGAGGCTAACCTGAGGCGCACGCAACGCCTGATAGCGCTCGGCGCTGGCGCAGGCAAAGACCTGATTGCCGCTGAAACCGCTCACAAGACAGCCAAGGCTGAGTACGAGTTTCAAAGCAACATCGCGCTCAATCGTGAAGTCGCAGAGGCACGCGCTGCCGTTGACACTGCGCGCGTCGATGTCAAACACATGCGCGATCAACTGGCTGCCCTGGGTGCGCCGGTCGCTGCAGATGAGAAGGACGATCACGATCACGACACCTCGGTAATCATCTTGCGCTCTCCAATCGCCGGAGTGATCACCGAACGACGCGCAAACGCGGGAGCTGGCGTCGAGGTGGGCAAGCCTCTTTTCACGGTCGCCGATATCTCCAGGCTATGGGTCATTGCCAATGTCCCTGAAGCACGTGCGAGGGCCTTGCGAATCGGTGCAGTGGCAAAGGTTCGTGCCGGCGACGAGGAGACGGTCGCGGGACGTGTGACGTACATCGATCCGATATTGAACGAGGAGACACGCACCGCGCGGGTGCGTGTAGAGACCACAGATCCAGGCCAGCGATTCAAGATCGGCTCGTTCGTCGAGGTCAGTTTCCAGTTGGCGCTCGGACACCTGGTGACAGCCGATCGAGCACTGATCATTCCCGACGAAGCGGTACAACGGGTCGGCGAACGCACGGTCGTCTTCATTCCGAAGCAAGATGAGGCGGGACACTTTGAAGTACGTGAGATCGAGGCAGGTGCTGTATCCGACGGGATGCGCCGCGTCACTGGAGGGTTAAAGGCAGGAGAACGCGTCGTCACGCGAGGGAGTTTTACGCTTAAGACGCAGCTGCTGAAGGGCGAACTGGAGGATGACCACTGATGATTAGCGGCATTATTCACTTCGCGGTTTCGCAACGTCTGATCGTGCTTCTGATGATCGCGCCGCTTCTCGGCGCCGGTATCTACAGTTTACGAAGTCTTCCGATTGATGCAGTCCCGGACGTCACGAATGTGCAGGTACAGGTGCTCACCTCAGCACCTTCTCTCGCACCACTTGAGATCGAGCGACAGATCACCTTTCCGGTCGAGGCGGCGATGAGCGGTCTTCCTGATATTGAAGAGATTCGCTCGGTCTCGAAGTTCGGGCTCTCGGCCGTGACCATCGTGTTCGACGAATCGGTGAGCATCTATTTCGCCCGTCAGCTTGTGTTTGAGCGCTTGTCGATGGCGCGCGAGCAGATTCCGCCAGATGTGGGTTCGCCAGAGATGGGTCCAATCTCGACCGGGCTGGGTGAGATTTACCAGTATGAATTGCGCCCGACAGCGGGTGAGGAAGGTAAAGCGTTTGACGCGATGGCACTACGCACCATCCAGGACTGGAACGTGCGGCGACAACTGCTGAGCGTGCCCGGCGTCACCGAAGTCAACAGCTTTGGCGGACTCGAAAAGCAATATCAGGTGAGGCTGGATCCGAATCAAATGCAGGCCTATGAATTGAGGCTCCGGGATGTGTATGAAGCTGTCGCGCGCAATAATGCGAACGTCGGCGGCGCATATATCGAGAAGGGCGCAGAGCAGTATTTGCTGCGTGGGATTGGAATTGTCACGTCAATTGACGACATCAGAAACATCGTCGTCAAGACGGGCAAAGAGGGTGTGCCGATATATGTGCGCGATCTGGGCGAGGTGGTGACGGGGGCGACGGTCCGGCAGGGAGCAGTGACCGCGGATGGAAAAGGCGAGATCGTCGCAGGCATTGCGATGATGCTCAAGGGTGAGAATTCCCGAACCGTGGTTAGTCGAGTCAAAGAGCGCGTCGAGCAGATCAGGAAAACCTTGCCGAAAGGCGTCGAGATGATTCCGTTCTACGACCGGACAGAACTGGTTGATCGAACCATCTGGACGCTGGTCGTCAACCTGCTTGAGGGCGCGACGCTAGTCATCCTCGTGCTGATCTTTCTCCTGGGTAACTGGCGCGGTGCGCTGCTGGTGGCGACGATCATCCCACTCTCGATGCTCTTCGCGGCGATCCTCATGCGCGTCTTCAACATTTCCGGCAATCTCATGAGTCTTGGCGCGCTCGATTTCGGATTGATCGTGGATGGCGCTGTGGTGATGGTTGAGAACGTCGTGCGACGAAAAGCAGCAATACAGCGCAACGGGTCTTCGGATCCTCCGCAGAGAACAATTCTCGACGCCTGCGTCGAGGTTGGGCGCCCAGTCGTTTTCTCAGTGATGATCATTGCCATCGTCTATCTGCCGATCCTCAGTTTGAGGGGCATCGAGGGCAAGATGTTCAAGCCGATGGCGCTGACAGTCGTCTTCGCGCTGATCGGCTCGTTAGTGCTGTCACTGACTTACGTCCCGACAATGCTCAGCTACATTTTGGTGGGGAAGGTCTCGGAAACTGAAAGCCCGCTCATCCGTCTGGCGAGAAAGTGGTATCGCCCGGCTTTTGGTTTCGTCCAGGGGCACCGCCGCGCCGCCGTGGTCGCGGCGATGAGTCTGGTGGCGGTGAGTGGTGGAATCTTTCTATTCCTCGGCTCGGAATTCATCCCGAGGCTGGACGAAGGGGCGCTGGCGATAGAGGCCCGGCTTCTGCCGAGCGTTTCGCTGTCGCAGTCCGTCCGCACCTACAGCGAAGTCGAGCGTGTGTTGCGCGGGTTCCCGGAGGTCAGCCAGGTCGTCACCAAGATCGGGCGGGCGGAGGTAGCGACCGATCCGATGAGCGTGGATTCGGCCGACGTCTTTATCGGGTTGCGTCCGCGTGCGGAATGGAAGGGCGGCAGAACCCGGGAAGAGCTGGTCGAAAGGATGGCGGATGCACTGGAGAAGCACGTCCCGGACGGCGCGTCATTCTCCTTCTCACAACCGATCGAACTGCGCGTGGCTGAATTGATCTCCGGCGTGAGGTCCGATATTGCCATCAAGATTTTTGGCGACGACCTCGGCATCCTCAGAAGGTCTGCCGAACAAATCGCCGCGGTCATCAACAAAGTACCTGGCGCCGCAGACGTCAAGGTCGAAGCCACGACGGGCTTACCGCAGCTTCAGATCAAATCCGATCGTGCCGCGATCGCGCGCTATGGACTGAACGTCGAGGATGTCAATGACCTGATCGAATCCATCGTCGCTGGAAAGGACGTCGGCGAGGTATACGAAGGCGAACAGCGGTTTGGCCTCATCGTCCGATTAAGAGAGGAGGCCGGGCGCGATATCGAGACGATCGGCAACCTGTTGCTGCTTGCGGCGAATGGGCAGCGGGTGCAGTTGGCGCAGGTCGCGGATTTGGCGCTTATTGAAGGGCCGGCACAGATTTCGCGCGAAGACACACGTCGCCGCATGGTGGTCGAACTAAATGTCAGGGGACGCGACATTGGCACGTTTGTGAAGGAAGCACAGACCGCGCTGGACGAGAAGGTGAAGATGCCCGCCGGGTACTATCTGACGTGGGGCGGGCAGTTTGAAAATCTCGAACGAGCGAGCGCACGGCTACTGATCGTCGTCCCGATCGCCCTTGTCTTGATCTTCGTGCTGCTCTTCACGACATTCAGGTCCGTGAAACAGGCGCTGCTGATTTACACAGGCATTCCCTTCGCCATTGTCGGCGGAGTGATGGCATTGGCGTTACGAGGTATGCCCTTCTCGATTTCAGGAGGCATCGGTTTTATCGCGTTGTTCGGGGTCGCAGTCCTCAACGGCGTGGTCATGGTGAGCTATATCAACCGCCTTCGGGAGGAAGGCAAGATGGTGGCTGATGCGGTGCGCGAAGGCGCGGAGACGCGGTTGCGTCCGGTGCTGATGACGGCACTGGTCGCGAGTCTGGGTTTCATTCCGATGGCACTGTCGACTTCGGCGGGTGCGGAAGTACAACGCCCATTGGCGACGGTGGTGATCGGAGGAATCATCACCTCGACGCTGCTGACACTGCTGCTGTTGCCGACACTCTATGGCTGGCTTGAAGACAGAAACCCAGCTGCTGAATGATGGCTTCGGGGGTACGCGACAGCGTTTCGAGTGCGACGGCTTGCGTCGCCTTGCTTCCGCGATTTGGGGTTCCGAAGCTACGGCAATGCCCCGAGCAAACAAGTTCCCCAAGACAAGCCGGCGGCAAGCCGCCATCTCCAAACGCTCGCGCCCTCTCCTGGACATCACATATGCCTTGACGAATATATCTACTTGTCATATTGTCGCCTGGAAGGAGGCGGCGCCGCGTGTTGACTGATGAGAAGAGAAAACGCGTTCTGATTCTGTGCACCGGAAATTCCGCGCGAAGCCAGATGGCTGAAGGCGTTCTCCGGCACGACGGCGGAGATGCATTTGAAGTAGTCAGTGCCGGGGTAGACCCGAGCAGCGTTCGGCCTGAGGCAGTCAAGGTAATGCGCGAAATCGGTATCGATATTTCGACCCATCGGTCGAAATCAGTGGATGAATTCGTCGGGCAGCACTTCGACTACATCATCACCGTCTGCGATAACGCAAAAGAGGTTTGCCCGATCTTCCCGGGAAATGCGCGACACATTCATCGGAGTTTTGATGACCCTCCCCATCAGGATGCAGGGAGCGATGAAGAGCGGCTTTCGATCTTCCGTCGCGTACGCGATGAGATGCGGGACTGGGTCAAGGACTTCGTCGAGACCACTCATGACCACGACGCGTTCACGGGATTGACGGGATGAGGACCTCACCCGGCACCGAGCGCCAGCGATTCTCTGAAGCCGGCTTGAGCCCCCGCCATACTCGCACCCCATTCGAACTTGTAACCGCACTGCCGCAGCCCGGTCTCTACCGCACCAAGCGTCGCCAGCAGATCGCCGATGTTCGTCGGACCCATATGGCCGATGCGGAAGTATTCGCTTCTGATCGCCGGGTGGAGGCCGCCAGCTACCGTCACGCCTGCTGCCTGAATGGCCGGTAACAAATCAGCTCCGTTGACACCCTGCGGATAGCGCGGTGCGGTCATCGTATGTGCTGCGAACTCCCGCACGGAAGGCACCTGAGATAGTCCAAGCGCCGCGATACCCTGCTGGCATGCGGCTCCCAGGGCTCGGTGCCTTGCGAAACGCACTTCCACGCCTTCAGCCAGAATCTGCCCCAGGCTCACGTTGAGCGCCCAGACCAGGTTCACAGCTGGAGTGGCGAAATATGACGCTTTGCGCCCCTCATATGCCTGCATAATCGGCAGCCAGTTGTTCCAATCCGAGTAGTAGCTCGCCACCGGAGTCCGGCGAGCATTGAATGCAGCCATCGCTCTTGGCCCAGCGCACAGCAAGGCCAGCCCGGGTGGAACGCTGATGGCTTTCTGTGAGGCAGTCAACGCGACATCGACTCCCCACTCGCTCATCCGCAGTTCCTCGCCACCCACTGAACATACGCCATCCACGACGATGAGGGTTTCATGCCGCCGTGCCAGACTCGCGAGGCCCGCGATGTCCGTGATGACACCGGTGGAGGTGTCGACATGCGTCACCGTCATGAGCTTAAAACGTCCCTGGCTGAGAGCCTTCTCCACTTCTTCGAGCGAAGGGCGCGCGCCCACAGCAGCACGAACCTGAGTGACCTCAGCGCCATAGCGTTCCAGAATTGTGGCGAAGCGTTCGCTGAAGTAACCGGTACTGACCACGAGTGCCCGGTCCCCCGGCTCGATCAGATTCGCCCCGGCTAAATCCATTGCCAGCGTACCCGATCCAGCGACGATGAAGGGTTGACCGTCAGGAGACAGAAAGACTTCGCGCAAACGCTCCAGCGCCTGGCCAAACGTCTGAATAAAATCAGGCGCGACGTGACTTGTCGTCGGAGCCCCGAGCGCGGCGAGCACCGAGGGCTCAAATTCGATCGGTCCGGGAATCATCAGCAAAGTACGGTTCTTCATGATCACCACCCAGTTACGCGCTGCCACAGAATCATCCGCAGTTCCAACTACTCTCAAGACAAGTTCGGCTGAAACTTGATCATAACTGAAAGATCATCACAGTCAAATTCAGCGGCAGCAAACAATTAGACAACCGAGCGCCATTGCCGTTCGCCTCAGAAAGAAGCCTTGAAGGCGACGCTCGCATATAGCGCAATTTGCCTAAATGGCGCTTTGCGCTGCTCCGCAGCGCACTCGAGTTTGGACATTTTGTCCCAACCGCGAAGCGGTGAAAGTCCTCTAGCCCAGTGCGTGAGCGCTGG
>JBDTUW010000123.1:0-8790 GCA_040007555.1 Acidobacteriota bacterium
AGTTGTCAGTTGTCAGTTGTCAGTTGTCAGTTGTCAGTTGTCAGTTGTCAGTTGAAATCCCCCAACGGCAGTTGGGGGATTGTTAAGGTCCAACCTGACTTAGCAAACGAGGAACGTGTCCCTTCGGATCGGAACGACAACTCTCAAGTAGCTTGGACTTTAACCATCCCCCCATCTTCCGGTGGGGGGATTTCAACTGACCACTGACAACTGCCTACCCCATGCCACTAAGTCGTTCTGGTTTGATTCGATAGAGCACACGAACCTCGCCGGGGCGGCGATATGGATACGTATCAACGCCGAGGTACTTCTTCGCCATGCGGTCGATGTGCGCATCCGCTCCGTCTTCGGTTCGCTCGACAACGTTGCCGCGAACCTCAAGGTAACGATATGGATTATCGGGATCAATGATCGCCAGCGAAACGCGTCCATCCCGTTGCAGATTCTTGTCCTTCACCCTTCCAACAGCTGTGTTCACCAGCACATTGTCCCCGTCAAAGTCGCACCACACCGGTGTCACCTGTGGCTGGCCACTGGGCATGAGTGTTGCCATGCTTGCGAGCGCCTTCTTGTCGAAGAGATCGCCATACTTCTCCAGTACTTCCTCAGACATAGTCACCTCCTCAAATCAACGCAAGCGCGAAAGAGCCGCGTTTGCTTTGCACAACTATAGCACCAACTCCGCCATTGTTCGGATGGCCTCCAGGCTGTTAGTGCCGCAGATGAGAGTTGTCACCCCGCTCGAGCGCCATGTCGACAGCCGTTCCGAAATGCGCTCACGCGGCCCGCAAAGCGCTACCTCATCGACCAGCGCATCCGGCACTGCAGCGACCGCTTCGCTTTTCTTCCCCGCAAGAAAGAGCTCCTGAATCCGCAAAGCTGCTTCCTCGTAGCCGTAGCGGCACGCAATATTGAAGTAGAAATTCTTTTCTTTGGCGCCCATGCCACCGATATAAAGAGCGAGCATTGGCTTGACCGCATTGCGGCAGGCATCTACGTCATCCCCGAGATGGATATGAACGGTGGCCGCAATATCAAACTTCGCTTTGTCCCTCTCGGCACTCCCGCGCGCGAAGCCCTCCTCCAACCACTGACGATAAATGCTCATTCTTCCCGGCGATAGAAAGATCGGCAACCAACCGTCACCAATCTCAGCCGCAAGTGCGACATTCTTCGGACCGACCGCAGCCAGATAAATCGGAATGCCTGGTCGGAGCGGATGAATGATCAACTTCAGCGGTTTGCCGAGCCCCGTTCCTCCGCGAACCGGAATATCGTAATGCTCTCCGTGATGTTCCAGCGCCTTTTCGCGTTTGAGGATCGTGCGGACTATGTCGACGTACTCGCGGGTGCGAACAAGAGGTTTGCCATAAACTACTCCATGCCAACCCTCGACCACCTGCGGTCCGGAAACGCCAAGCCCAAGGAGCATGCGCCCGCCCGTCAGCAAATCGATGGTGGCTGCCGTCATGGCCGTCATCGCTGGCGTACGCGCGGGCATCTGCATGATCGCCGAGCCCACATTGATCCGTTCGGTCTTGGCCGCCAGCCAGACGAGAGGTGAAATGCAGTCCGACCCGTACGCTTCTGCTGTCCAGACTGAGTGAAAACCCAATCGGTCAGCTTCCTGCGCGAGCGCTACATTGTCGGCCGGTGCGGCGCCCCAATACCCGAGATTCAGTCCGAGTCTCATTCCTTTTTTTCCTTTTCTTAACGCAAAGGCACGGAGAGAGGGCGGCCCACCTGACTCAGCGCCGCAGCGTTATCAAATCTCCCCGCTAACGACGGCGATCTGTCTAAGGTAATCCGTCCGGCTGCCGTTCAATATCCGCTGCCACAGGAAGTCGACGACGACGTGTCTGGTTCCATTCTTTCCCTGGCGTTCCTCCCATTCAGCTTCTCGCGAGAGGCACGCGGCATAGAACAAATACATCATGCGATCGGCTAAGGGACGGAAGAAGACGCTGCCTTGCTGCTCGCTTTCCGACCTCAACTCCTCGACTTGAGCGCGTACTGCCTGACATTCCCTGATCCCTGCCTCGCGCCAGGTTGCGTCACGGAGCTCACCGAACATTCCAGAGACCGTTTCGCAGAAGGCATCGTGCAGGCCGAGACGCCGAATGTCTCGCAGACATTGAACCAGCAGTGTGTTGTGCGCTCCTTCCCAGGCTTCGAAGATTAAGCTGTCGCGAAGCAGCCGCGGCAACACCGAGAAGCTCTCCATCGCCCCGTTCCCGCCGAGAATCTCCATCGCGCGCCGGATGACAATTGTGCCCGAAAGCGATGCGCGGTACTTGTTCAGATTGACGGAAAGACGGAAGAAGGCTGTCAGTACCGTGCCACCAACTCCGGTTTCGATCAGATCGCGAAGATGAGCCAGGTAGAGACTGCCTGAGACCAAGGCCATCGTTTCGCAGCGCATTTCTGCGAGCGCTTCGGCGATGAGTGGAAACTGCGAAATCGACGTTCCAAAAGCGCGACGATGACGCGCATAAGTCCACGCCACAACCAACGCTCTTCGCGCCGCGGCCGCAGAACCGACCGCGTTATATACTCGCGAAGTATTCACCACAAAGTCCATGACGTGCTGGAAGCCACGACCTTGCGCATCTATCTCAAAACAGACGGCGTCACGAAAGTCAATCTCCGCGGTCGCCAGCGATCTGGTTCCGATCTTGTCCTTTAGTCTGCGGAGATACAGGCCATTCGGTTTGCCGTCGTCGAGTAACCGCGGAACCAGAAAGAGTCCGAGGCCTCTTGTCCCGCCTTCGCCACCTTCGGGCCGGGCAGTGACAAGCGCAAGGTCAGCACTTGCGTTCGAACAAAACCACTTCTCTCCATTGAGAAGCCAGGTGCCGGCCGAGGGATCAAGTTCGGTTGCACGACACGAGTTCGCGCCCACGTCCGATCCCCCCTGCACTTCGGTCAGAAACTGAGCGCCATGGTAGCGGGTGGTGTAGCTGGCATCGAGCAGACGCGGCAAATACCTCGCTCGAAGCGACTCGCTTCCCACCTGCTGCAAGGTCTTGATGACACCAGCAGTACAGGCCAGCGGACAATTGTGACCCGCTTCGCCGTTGTAAGACGAGATGTAGAAGAGTGTCAACGCAAGCAGGTTGTTGCCCGGTTCCGAGTAGACGGACATCGCGCCCGAGCCATAGATGGAGTCCCCGGCAATGTCGTGGTCGCGTGAATGGATAATGTTTTCGGTTCTTTCGCCGATCGCGGAGAATCGATCGAGACGCGGCAGATTCTCGTGTAGATTGGCGCGGCGCACCGCGTCATCGACGATGGTTGCCGCTTCCGCTCCAAACCGCATGAGGCGAGGTGTAGCTCGATCGAGTCGTTCCCGCCCCCAATGGAATTCGAGAAGCGACTGCAGATGCCCGTCCGTCGTGTAGAAGTTATCCGGTTGCGCGTCCTCCCATTCAGAGAACTCCTTCCGTCCGGTGTTTGTGTCGCGTGTTGTGGCCATCGCATGGACCCTTCGGCTTAGCGGCCCCGGGCGTCTTTTCAGCTTGGGCAGCTTGGGCGGCCTTAGCGTAAAGCTCTGTCAAGAACCTTGCGGGCTTGCGCGAGATGAACCTGATCGATCAATTGCCCATCGAGCGCAATCGCCCCACGTCCGGCGGCCGCGGCTTCCTCGAGCGCCGCGACTACCCTCTTCGCCTCGGCAATCTCCGTCACGGTTGGATCGAAGGCTTCATTAACAATTGCGATGTGCGAAGGATGAATGATGGTCTTGCCGTCATAACCCAGATGCCGGGCTGCCTGACACGCACGATAGACGCCATCCAGATCCTCGATCCCGAAATGGGGCGAGTCGAACGCCTCAAGGCCGGTCGCCCGGGCCGCCAACAGGACATGCGAGCGTGCATAAAGCATTTCCGGTTCGCCCGCTGTCAGACGACACCCAATCTCTCGCACCAGGTCCGCTAAACCAAAGACGAGGCCCGCGACAACACTGCTCGTTCTCGCAATCTCATGACAGGAAAGGACCCCGCGGGGTGACTCAATGAGGCACAGCAGTCGCTGTGGCCGATTGCCCGATGGGCCACTCGCAAGAATCGGGGCGATGGTCGTGATGTCATCCGGACTCTGCACCTTCGGGATGAGAATTCCAGCCTTACCCGATGCGGCTATCGCTCTTGCATCCTCAATTGAGTGTGATGTCGCGAGACTATTGATACGGACGAATACCTGTTTCGATCCGAAGTCGAATTCGCTGAGCGCGCGAGCCACAGTCTCTCGCGCCGATTCCTTCTGATCCGGCGGAATCGAATCCTCGAGGTCGAGAATGATCCCGTCCGCCGCAGACCCCTGAGCTTTCGCGATCATCTTCACAGAGCTGCCCGGAACGTAGAGTAGGCTTCTCATCCTCTTTTCTCTTTCTTTAGCTCGTTCTCTTGCCCTTCGGCTCTTAGTCTGGCTTTTTCTTTGGGACGAGCACTCTTCGTCGTAGTGTCAGGACTACTTCGTCTCGTTGATTGCGTGCTCTCGTTTCGACATAAACAATGCCGCGGTCAGCCTTGCCAGAAGATTCGCGCTTGTCCAGCACTTCGGTTTCAGCGTAGATCGTATCACCGTGGAAGGATGGCGCGACGTGTTTCACGTTCTCATACTCAAGATTGGCAATCGCTCGCCCACTGACGTCAGCGACAGACATCCCCACGGTCAAGGCAAAAACGAACGTCCCATTGACGAGCCGTTGTCCATGCTGAGATGTCGAGGCAAAGTGGGCGTCGGTATGCAGTGGATGCTGATTCATCGTCATGAGGCTAAACCACGTATTGTCATGTTCCGTGATCGTCCGCCCCGGCCAATGCCGATAGATATCGCCGATATTGAACTCTTCGTAATACCTGCCGTAGCTCATCCCGACGATCCTCTTTGCTTTTGGTTCTCTACGGGTCACTTCCCCCGCCGCAGCGAAATCCACCAGGAAGTAAGCAGATAGTATGTGGGAAAAGCGACGGATGTCCACACCATCGTCCTTCGGTCTTCGATTGTGCCGCTCGCGATCAATACGAGCAGAACACCCCAGACCACGCCGAGGACGATCGTCAGCTTCCCAAAGCGTCCTCCATACAATGGATATAGATAGCGCAAGGGGACGAATGTCAGCAGCGCAAGAATCACAAGAAACGCGATCGCGATCCCAGGTGAAGGCCGGAGAAAATAGAAATAGAAAGCCAAGGCATTCCAATACGAAGGAAAACCGAGGAAGTAGCCGTCCTTCGTCTTTGCATCCGATTGTGAGAAACCGTAGCCACTCGCGAGCAGTGGCGCGAGCAGCCACCACGACAGTGCCCCGGGCAGGATCCCGATTCTCCAGATAAAGAGCAACGGCAGCGAGGTGTAGGTGTGGAAATCCGTAATGTCATCGAGTCGGCGCCCATCAAACCCGGGAGTCCATTTCGTTACTTGCGCCCGTCTCGCGAGAATCCCATCCGTCGAGTCGATAACGGTGGCGAGAATCATGAGCAGAAGTGCAACTCGAAAGTTATCATCCCCGCCCTCGAAGATAAGCACCGCCATGACCGCAGCTGCGACGAGCCCCATCGCGGTATAGAGATGAACACTCCAGGCAAGAAGGATTTTGGATTTTAGATTTTGGATTTTGGATTGCGGCACGTGCCATCGGCAAGAGTCGCCCTCAGTTGATTGTGGATTTTAGATTTTTGGATTGCAGTCCGCCACGTCGCCAAGCCAGAAACACTGTCGATCCGCTGCATCATCTCAGAGACTCTAAATCCAAATTCCAAAAGCCAAAATCTAAAATCGAAATTCCACGTCGCCACCAATGACGGTCATGACTGTTTTTGTCTTCGGGATATCCGCCTCCGGTATCCGCATGATGTCGGCAGAGAGGACTGTCAGGTCTGCAAGCTTCCCGACCTCGATTGAACCGCGAAGCGTTTCCTCGAATGCGGCGTGCGCCGCCCAGATCGTGAACATCTTCAGTGCCTGATCGCGCGTCAAAGCCTGCTCCGCATGCCAGCCTGGACCGGTAAACCCGCGCAAATCCTTGCGTGAGACGGCCGCGTAAAACTCGATCATCGGCTCGCCGCGCTCCACTGGCGCATCGGATCCGCCTGCGATGATCACTCCCGTCCTGAGGAGGCTCTGCCACGAGTAAGCACCTTCAAGACGCTTCATTCCGAGGCGGCTGGGAGCGAAATGGAGATCACCGATTGCGTGAGATGGTTGCATCGACGGGATCACTCCGAGCTGCGCGAAACGCGGAATATCGCTCAATTGGAGTATCTGCGCGTGCTCGATGCGCCAGCGCGGATCCGCTACCTTGCGCTGCTCGATGGGAACCGCAATCAGAGCCTTCTGGTAGAGATCGAGAACCACCTGATTCGCGCGATCGCCGATCGCATGCGTCTCAACCTGAATACCCGCCTTGAGAGCCGCAATCAGCATCGGAAGGACTTCTTCCTCCTTTGCCGTCAGCAGCCCTTTTGTATCGTAATCAGAGTATGTGTCGATCAGCGCGGCGCCCCTGGAACCGAGCGCGCCATCAAACACCACCTTGATCCCGCGCAATGTAAACCGATGATCGAACGCCCCAATGGTGGCGCCCTCCTTGATCAAGCGGTTGGCGGAAATGCCCGGTCCGTGGACTGCCTGATAGACGCGGAGCTTGATCTTGCCTTCGCGATAGAGGCGATCAAGGCGCTGGACATCGTCGTAGCTACCACCCGCGTTCTGAATCTGACACCAGCCCAATTCAACGCTTCGCTTTGATCCGATGATCAGTGCCTGATCGGCCGCTTCGCTGCCGCCACGAGGCACAAGTTGCTGAACGGCAGCCTGCGCGCGGTCGACGAGCATCCCGGTTGGCTCACCCGTTTGCTTGTCCTTGACGATCTCGCCGCCGAACGGGTTTGGGCTGTCCTTTGTCACGCCCGCGAGCTTCAGCGCAGCGGTGTTGGCGATACCGGCGTGTCCGTCGGCGCGAGTGAGATAGAGAGGATTGTTTGGAGAGATGCGATCGAGGTCCAGTCGTGTGGGAAATCGCTGCGGTTTCCAGAATGTTTCGATCCAACCACGGCCAGTCACCCAATCGCCTGGCTTGGTCTGGTCAACGCGTGCCTTGGTCTTCGCCAGAAAGTCTTCAAGGCTCGAGGTGCCTTCGAGATTGAGCGTCATCTCGCGCTGCCCGACACCTGACAGATGGTAGTGCGCGTCGGTGAGGCCCGGTAACACGGTCGCACCCTTTAGGTCGATGACCTCAGTCTCCGGCCCTTCAAACTTCTTTGCGTCTGCATTCGAGCCTACAAAGACGATTCGTCCAGCTTTGACGGCGATCGCCTCAGCACGCGGTTGTCGATCATTGACAGTGTAGATATTGCCGTTGCGAAAGATGCGATCCGCCTTTTCAGTCTGCGCCTGGGCGGGCCCGAGCGATGGGACGCAGAGTGCCACGACGAGCACCACGGTTGCTACAATCCGCATGGAGATGTCCTTCTTCGAGGTGATTTCAATCGGCCTCGACGTGATTGCCATTGGCATTCGTCAATCGGGCGGTAGGGGCGGGGCTTGTCCCTGCCCGTCTTTCCGGTTCGCAGCGTGCAGGACAAACGGGCAGGGGCGAGCCTCGCCCCTACACCGCCTTTTCGCGCATCAGAGGGTCTTGAGCCCGGCGTCCAATGCCTCTACCAGTTCGTCCATATTGTCTTTAGTCGCGATCAGAGGAGGACCGATTCTGATGACATTGCCGTGGAGTCCGCCCTTGCCAACAAGCACACCACGCTTACGTGTTTCTTCGAATATCTTCACGACGGCGGCCGCATCCGGCTCCTTCGTCGTCCGGTCTTTGACGAACTCGAGCGCCTGCATGAGCCCCATGCCGCGCACATCGCCGATGACGTCGTAGCGTTCCTTGAGCCCGGACAACTTCTCTCTCAAGTAGTCGCCAACGACCTTGGCGTTATGAGCGAGGTGCTCGCCCTCGATAACTTCGATGGTCGCGAGGGCCGCACGCATCGTCACCGGATTGCCGCCAAATGTCGAGAAACTAAGCGGTGGGACCGAGTCAGCTATTTCAGGTCGGGCGATTGTGGCGCCGATGGGAATGCCATTGGCCATGCCTTTGGCAAAGGTCATAATATCGGGCTCGACGTCCCAATGCTCGATCCCGAACATCCGATCCCCGGTCCTTCCCCATCCGGTTTGCACTTCATCACAGATAAACACACCGCCAAACTGTCTGACGATCGCGACGGCTTCCTTAAAATACTCCTTTGGAGGCGTGATAAATCCGCCAACACCCATGATGGGCTCCGCCATGAAAGCGGCGATCTCACCTGAAGTTGAGGTCTGAATCAGCTCCTTGAGGTCCTTCGCACAGGCCAGGTCGCACTCGGGATAAGTCAGCTTGAAGGGGCAGCGATAGCAATAGGGCGCAACTGCATGTACGTATCCTGGTATTTGAGCCGGGAGGACCTTCCAGGTGGAATGGCCGGAAGCGGTCATCGCGCCAAACGAGCGACCACTGTAGCTATGCCGCAGCGTGATGATTTCGTGGCGTCCTGTGTATCGCTTTGCGGCAAGTACAGCCGTCTCATCTGCTTCGGTGCCGCTGCTGGTGAAGAAGGTTTTCTCGAGCCTGCCGGGTGTGATCTCCGCGAGTTTTCGGGCAAGGTCGACTTGCGGCGTGGTGGGGTAGAGAGTCGACGTATGTGCGATCTTCTTGACCTGATCGACAACGGCATCCACGACATGCTGGTTGGCGTGGCCGACACTGGTGGTCAGGACTCCGCCAAAGCAATCGAGGTACTT
>JBDTUW010000124.1:0-8750 GCA_040007555.1 Acidobacteriota bacterium
CCCGCGTCACGGCGACATTCGGCCTTGGGTCCCGGTCTTCGAAGCGCCATACCCAACTTGGAGAACTGGCGCCATCGGGAGATGCTCCCGATCAAATCCAAACAAATCATCCCTCGCTCCTCATCTCATCGGCTGGTAACTCATCCCAAGGGTGAGTATCTTCTGCAGCAGAGGTTTGTACTTCGTGCCGCAATGCTCGGCAGAATCGGCAAAATCTTCGTTGTGCGCTATTTGAGGGTTGGGATTTACCTCAAGGACATACTTCCGCCCATCCTCGGTCATCCGATAGTCGATCCTCGCATACCCGCTCAAACCAAGAATCCGATAGATCCGTTTTGAGAGGCGCTCGAACTCCTTTTTCTCTGCGGGATCGACCTTCGCCGCCTGAGTCACGAGGCCAATCTTCTTCTGATATTCGATATCCCATTTGACCTTGCTGCTCGCAATGTTGGCAGTGCCTTCGGGCAGATTGGGCATAATCAGCTCCCATGGAGTGTAGGACTGCAGCCTTTGGTTTCCGATGACACCGACATATATCTCGCGTCCTTCAATGAACTCCTCTGCGATCGCGGGTGTCTGGTTCTGACGATGGATAAAGTCGACACGCTCTTTCAGCTTCTCCTCATCGCGTACGATCGAGGCCTGAGCTATGCCGACCGAGCCCTCGTCGCTTAGCGATTTGACGAATAATGGGAACCGCAGTCTGCTGGGTCGTTCGACACGTCGATTGAGTGCGAAAATTGCGAACCTCGGCACATGAATGCGGTGATAAGCGAGAATCTTTTTTGTCAAGGCTTTGTCGCGTGAAAGAGTCATGCCGCGAGGATTGCACCCAGTGTATTTCTGTCTTGTCAGTTCCAGGTAGCTAACCACGTGCTGGTCAAAGAGAGGATAGCCGGCAAACTCTTCGAGCAGGTTGAAGGTCACATGCGGCTTGAATTCCTCGACGGCTTCACGGATTACACCCAACTCGCTCAGAACCCCGATCGGCTGCACTTCATGGCCCATCTGGCGCAGAGTAGTAACGACGTCATATTCGGTTCGCCACGGCTCCTTTTCTTTGTCCTCTACTCCCGCGAGTGTTTCGGGTGGGATAAGGTCTCCGTGAGCTAAGACACCAACTCGCAACTTCCTTTTCGGCTCTTTGCTCATAATGCAATCCTGCTGTATCCGGAGTGAATCCCATTCATTGTTTGAACTGTCAACAACACAAATAGTTTCTGTTTGGCAACATCCTCGTTGATTCGGACCTTGAGCTTCAGCTCACGGCAGCGATTGATCATGTGTGCAAGCATCTGATCAATAGCATAGGTGTGCACTCCGGTCCCTTCCGCAACCTGCTGGCAGAGTTCGCGCCGATGGCGCCTGAGAAAACCGACGGCATTTGGCGAGGATTTGCTCAACCCCTCCGCCGAGAAAATTCGAAAGAGATCACGATCGTAATCAGGAGGCCAAAGAAAGGCGTAGTGATCGCGCTTGTTGCGGTAGTGCTCGCGCAAGGTAATCCTGAGCCTGAATAACTCCTCCACCTTGCGGCGAGATTGATTGACCGGGTCCTTTCCCGCGATCTCTTTCATGAGCGACTCCACGTACTCGAGCTTGCGCAGCGCGGGCCAGCCTGAATACTGCCGCTTCCAGCGTGCCCCGGGCGAGACCCAAACGGCAAAGGTCTCCGCAAAATCCTCTGCTGGATGTGATTGGGCGTACCATCCAGGCAGGTGCAGGACATGGTCGAGGCTATTTGGCTCCGGTTTGTACCAGTTAGGATACGGTTGGTCGAATGGCCCGAACAATTCGCGGTATCGTCGTCTGCGGTGAAGGGCAAAAGCGTTGTCCACGGCGTGACCCGCCTCGTGCCGCATGATGCGAAGGCAGTCTTTCTCGGTGCCCCCCTCGACTTCGAGCATCTGGCTTCGTTCGAGTTTGGAAAGGCGCGGATGTGCGAGATAAAACGGAATGGCAAAACCCGGTATTTCATCCGGAGTGAACCATTCTTCAGACAGCCAGACGTGAGGCGTGACTCGGATGTCCCGTGAGGCAAGATCCTCATTGAGCCTGCCCAGGCGACGCTCCAGCGAGCTCCCTTTGATCTCCAGAGGCAGGTCACACAGGCGGAGATCGAGCAGTTGCTCGTCCGTCATGAGATTCAGCTCAAGCATCGCGCGTCGATTTGCATTCCTCCCACGTACGAGTTGCCTTTAGAGGTCCTTAACGTCTTTCTACGACGTGACTATTCCAGGAAACCGATCGTGTTGTAATTCCCATTTAACACCTGTGCAGTCTCGGCAGCCGAGTTGCCGAACCAGCCCTGAATTACACTTGCGTAAACCTCACGGAAATCAATCTTGTACTTGAGATTGCCCGCCCGCAAGTCGGTCAGGCTCGGATCATCGCCATAGACCCCGCCTTTGACCTTTCCACCAATAAACATCAGGTCATTTGCTTCGCCATGATCCGTTCCGTTGCTGGCATTGTCCGCCAGGCGCCGGCCAAACTCAGACCAAACCATGACCAGCACCCGCTCGACAAGATTATGAGCGACCAGATCGTCGTAGAATGCCTTCAGGCCCTCACCAACCTGCTTTAAAAGGTTCGGATGATCTCTGTCCTGATTCGCGTGAGTGTCAAAGCCCCCCAGCGAAATGTAAAAGACCCTTGTGCCCAGCGCCGGTGAAGCGGATGAGGCCAGTCTTGAGATGAGCTTTAATCCGCCCGCAAAGGCTGTGGTCGGATACGTCACACCGCTCGTGTACGCGGCTGCAGCCTGCGCCACTGCATCTGCGCTGTTGAATCCATCGCTCTCGACCGCTTTCGCGAGACTGGTGTAATAACGGGAGGCATTCCCCCCAGCCAGCAAGCGCGCGGCTTCGAGTTGATTGGCGCGGTCAGCGGGAAAACGTTGATCGCCGTTGAACGCGTAGCCCGACGGATTACCTTGCTGATCGGCGCTGATCCCTGAGATCTTTGCGCCGACTGCCTGCAGGACAGTATTCACTCCGCCAATACCGACCGTGTCGAGCGGATTGTCCTGGCTGCCAAAGAGCGCCGAGTGCCGGCCAATCCATCCCGATTGACCGGTCGGCGTTAGATTCGTGTCGCCCACTCGATAGATTGTCCGCGAGATTTCGTGCGAGAGGTTTGCCTGCGGATAATGAACCGCCTGAATAACAGCCACTCTTGCCGCATCGGCGACTGGCTTGAGCGCGCTCAAATTTGGCGAGAGCCCGCGCGTCGCTGTGCCGTAAAGTGGCAGCACCTGCTCTTTTGGAATCGCCAGGCGCGACCGAAAACTCTTGTAGATATCGTATTGCTGCAACGGTACAAAGGTATTCAATGGATCGTTGCCACCACCCAGTTCGACGATCACCAGCACGCGATTCTCGGCGAGCAGCGGCTGGCGCAGACTTTCCACTACGGTAACGCTATAGGCCTGGCGATTGAGGACCGGCAGTGCGACGCCCGCCGCCACTGCGCCTGCGCTCTTCCTGATGAATTCTCTGCGTGTCGTTTGTGACATATCTGAAATCTGTCTTCGATCAGTGAGTCTGCGCTTCCGGACAGGCTAGTAACAGATGAATCAGTCCGCGCACCTTCTTGTCCTTTGTCGCGGCGTCGAGCGTAAACGTACCCAGGCTGCCGTTATCGTTCTTCCTCAGATAGTCGAGCAATCCCTGACGCGCCGAAGCGCCAAGCGGGGTTTGTGCCAGAAGGTCAATGAAGTAGTCGACAACTTGCTCCGCTGTTGCCTGTGCACCGAGTCCGGCGGTCTGCAGGACGGCTTCAAGGGGAATGCCTGTATTGCCTGGCACGGTGCTGCGATTGCTGGTGAAGCTGCTAGCCCAATTCATGCGCGCAAACAACTGCGATGTCGTCAACCAGTCTTCACGCCCCGGCCAGCCGAAGACGTCGGGCGGATTGAGCATTACCATTCCCATCGCCCCGATCGTGGTCGGCTGGGGCACATTGAACCCGCCAAAACCGCCGCCATACAATCCACCAGTCGTAATCGAGCCCTGTAGCAACCTGACGGCACTGACCACATAGTAGACGGGCCATTTGACCAGCGCGTGCATCGCCTTCTCTGAGTAGAACTCCTTGACGTTCAGAAACAGATCGCGCAGCAGGGCCTTGATATCGAAGTTGGTGCGCATGGCGACCGCAGCCAGATGCTCGACAATGTGTTCCTCTGGATTCTCATAGGCGAAATGCTCAAAGAGTTTCCTGCCGATCATTCGTGCCGCGTACCGTCGTTGCGGGTCGTGATCAAGGATCAGGTCGACAACGTCATCTCCGTTGAAGTTCGCATTCACACCGAAGATGGTCTTGTTACCATAGTCGTGACGTTGGGCGGCAACGGAATTGTCGTTGGTCGACGGCGGGATGAGAACGACCAGCGCCGGGTTCGTGATCGGACCGTTCTGTTCGTCCATGAGTTCCATGTCCTGACGACGATCGATCAATCCCCAGCCAGTGAACGCGCGGGCACCCTGCTGAACATCCGGTTCGGTGTAGATCCCTCCGGTAAACGCTTCAGACCCCAGCGCAAATATCTCCATCAGCTCGCGAGCGTAGTTCTCATTCGGACTGTCTTTGAAGTTGAGGTAGTTGTCGAGCCACCAGAGCATTGCCGGGTCGCGGTTGACCGCCTTGAGCAACGTGCGGAAATTGCCGGTTGCATGCTGCCGAAAGAGGAGATTCTGCCAGTAGAGATATTTGTACCCATTGGGTGCGCCGACCTTATTGACAGCGGTTGCGAAGTGATCGTGCCAGAAGAGCACCATGCGTTCGCGGAGCGGGCGCCGTGTCTGTAGCAGGATGGAGAGCCACCAGGAAACCGTGTTCTCGATTTCGAGCAGACGGATATTGAAGGTGCCGTCGCGAGTGATGGGTGTAGGCGGAAGATTGGGTGCCTCGGGGACATCGTCATAATTGACGAGTCTGTCGACGACGGCTTCGAAGCCTTCCGTGAGGTAGTTCTCGATCTCATCGGGCCGGGCTCCACAGGCCGTCCGGCGCATGAGGTGAGCCATCTTTTCAAAGCCTGTAGGCATAGTCGTGAGCGCAACCTTGCAAGTCTAAAGCAGGGACTCGAGGGACGACAAGGACAATGCGCTTGGGCCCCGCTCGGAGTGGTGCGTATTGGCTACGGCGCTCCCCACCTGTTGAACGATCCAAGCTCAACCACGATCATTCGTTCCTCGGCCGCATCAGTCATCGAGACCACGAGGAATCGCTGACCGTCCTTTGTTGCAACATACCGATTGCGGCGTTCCGCCGGCTCGACGTTCACGCTGCCAAACGGTCTTGGTGTTCCCGGCGAGAAGGACCTTCCATCTGACTTCACCTCGACCGACACGATCGAGTAGCACTCGAGGTAGAAGAGTATGTGAATGACCTGGCGGGGGCGAAGTCGCGAGCGATGACTACCGAATTGGTACCTCTATCAGGTTCCGGAGACGCCGAGTTTGTCGAGCATGCTTAAATGGCGTCACAATTTCGATGATCGGCCTTTACCCGGCATGCAAAGCCAAGAACCGTCTCACCTGTCTTCAAACGTGAGCTAACGGGCAACCAGCCCCTGGCCAACCTTGCCTCAAGGATGTCATCTTTAGTCGGCTTGTGATCCCAAACGGCGACCGCCGCAATGGCGCCCAGTCAGTTTGTATCGTAGACAAGAAAGCTTCCCTCTCCCCACGAAACTATGACGTCGTGGGTGTATTCATCCTGGATGACGATCTCCAGTCCAAGTCGACTGTCCCTCGCGATCTGCTCGCAGTTGAGCACGTCCAGAAGCTGATGATGGGTCGCAACCACCGACTCAATTCTGGCAAACGATGGCGGGTCAAGATTGGTTTTGTTTTCTACGGCCATTTGCAGCTTGCAAATCGTACTGGCGGCTTCATCACGATTCGGCCAACTCTGAATTGCGTCCTAGATGCGGTCCGGGCGAGCACCAGCGAGTCATCTTAAAGTTGAGTCGACCTATCGTCGCTACGGAAACGGAAACAACCTCTTCAGCTCAGCCTTATCAGGCCGGCGACCGTATTCACAGGTCTCAAATGCCTCCGCGTACTTTGTTCGCGAGCCAGCTTCCTCGCCATACCATTCCTTGAGCAATCCTCGAAAACGGTCTGCGACGGCAACATTACGATTTGAGTGAGCTGTTCTGACTTCGGCGACGCGTCGCGTCCGCTCTTCCGGCGTCCTTGGGAGCAGACCTGCATTGCCATTCGCGCCACCTTCAAGGAACTGCGATTCCATCACTGCCAGCGCATCCAGTTTGCGGTCCATGACTGCGTCGATCGAGATCGCAATGTCTGGGGCCGACGGGTTCGGCCGCTGAAAGCGATCCGTGTAGTACATAAACACCGGATTCTGCTTGAGCGCGGGAACATCAGGACAGATGAACGGAACCGTCACCATGAAAGCGGCATCCTGCACGAGAATTCCGGTGTAACGGTGATCTGGGTGGTAGTCGTTCGACCGTGGGCTGAGCACCAGATCAGCATTCCACTGACGGATCAGACGGATGATTTTGCGCCGATTCTCGAGCGTGGGTTCGAGCTCGCCGTCATGATTGTCGAGGACTTCGACGGTCGTACCGAGGATGCGAGATGCCTGCTCAACTTCGGCCTTTCTTCGCGTTGCCAACGGTCCGCCGGCATCGCGCCAATGGCCGATATCACCGTTTGTGACTGCCACGAGTTTGACGTGATGGCCGCGCGCAGCCCACATGGCTCCAACGCCACCCATCTGCAGCTCGCAATCATCGGGATGTGCTCCAAAAGCAATTATCCGCAACTTTCTCTCACTTATCTGATTGCCGGATGGTTGAGTGGGCGCTGGAAAGATTCCAGCGAGAATCATGAGGGAGACGTTCAAAGCCACGATAATCATCACATTCTCTTCCTCCACGGGGAATCTATCACTTTGGCGGAGAAAGAGCGACGAGAAGAGCCCACGAGAGACTAAAGGACATCTCACGCGAAGCCGCGAAGGCGCGAAAGACGCGAAGAGAACAATGGTAGAAGGCAAGCCACCCCCATTTCTCTTTCCTCTTCGCGTCTCTCGCGCCTTCGCGGCTTCGCGTGAGATTGTCCTTTAGACAGCGCGTGAGACCCTTGACACCGTGAGGCATCTGCAGTATTCGTTGTGCCATATCGCCAGAGTCACCTCAATTCTTTTGCCACCAAGTCTGTCGTTTCCACTGGATTCTTCGCGTCAAAGTCACGCTTAGCTGCGGAAAGGGGACGGATATGCGAAATGTTGAGGAAATATCAGCTGAGGTCGTGGATGCGGGCTTTCAACTGCACCGAAGCCTCGGACCCGGATTGCTCGAATCCGTCTACGAAGTCGTGTTAGCGCGCATGCTCGAGAGACGCGGTCTACAGGTGATTAGACAGGAAGCTGTTGCGTTCGACTTCGACGGCATGCACTTCGACGATGGCCTGCGTGTCGATCTAATGCTTGAAGGGGTTGTTGTGGTAGAGCTTAAAGCTGTCGAGAATCTCATACCTGTTCACTCAAGACAGTTGTTGACGTACTTGAGACTGCTCAACCTGCCGCTTGGGCTCTTGATCAACTTTGGGGCACCTACGTTCAAGGGCGGTGTCAGACGCGTAGTCAATAACCACCGTCATCTCGACTCGTCGCGGCTTCGTATTAATCAGAGCGACGCATAACTCCCTTGCCGTCACGAGTGCTATAATCCAATCGCCGCGAAAGCGGAATCCCACAGGTCCGAACAATCAGGGAAAGCTACATTGATTTCAGCGAGGTGCAGCTGCGCCACCAGACCATTCCACGGAAGGGACTCTATGCTAACGAAAGCTCTCAGATCGATTGCACTCCTCGTCCTCCTCGCGGGCATCGCGCTGGCGCAGACGGTTGCCGGTAGCGATCCCGACAAAAAGGAATGGCGGCAGCTTTTCAACGGCAGGGACCTGCAGGGTTGGGAGCCGAAGATTCGAGGCTATGAACTCAACAACAACTTCGGCAATACCTTTCGTGTCGAGAACGGTGTTCTCAAGGTCGTCTACGATAAATACGACAGCTTCAACGAGCGCTTTGGCCATATCTTCTTCAACGAGAAGTTCTCCTACTACACCATCGCCGTTGAGTACCGTTTTATCGGCGATCAATGTCCCGGCGGACCGGACTGGGCGACGCGTAATAACGGCATCATGGTCCATTGCCAATCCCCCGCAAGCATGGGAAAAGATCAGGATTTCCCCATCTCGATCGAGGTCCAATTGCTGGGCGGCCTGGGTCGAGGGCCAAGATCGACAGCCAATCTCTGTACACCCGGGACAAACGTGGAGATCGACGGCAAACTTTTTACTACTCACTGTCTCAACTCGACCTCGAAGACCTATGACGGTGACCAATGGGTAAGGGTTGAAGTCACCGTACTGGGAGATGAAAAGGTCACTCACAAGATCGATGGGCTATCCGTTCTTTCATATGAAAAACCGCAGATCGGCGGTGGCTCCGTTAGCGGCCACGATCCGGCGGTGAAAAAGGATGGCCAGCTGTTGAACGGCGGATATATATCGTTGCAAAGCGAGAGTCATCCAATTGAGTTCCGCAAGGTGGAGATTCTCAGTCTTATTGGATGCACCGATGCGAAAGCGACTAATCGAAAGTCGTATTACGTGAAGTCAGATAACTCCACCTGCAAGTATGCTTTAAAGGGCCGATGACGGATGCGCGGGCAATGATGACAAGGGGGTCGTTGGCAATCCGCAGAT
>JBDTUW010000125.1:0-8660 GCA_040007555.1 Acidobacteriota bacterium
GGCGTCTGAGCAGGTCCTGATGCTCTCCCATCTCGCGGATCTCACCCTTGTGAAGGACAATGATCTTGTCCACACGCTGTATCGTCGACAGCCGATGCGCGATGATGATCGAAGTTCTTTCATCCATCACCCGCTCAATCGCTCGCTGGATAAGCTGTTCGGTTTCGGTATCGATGCTCGAGGTTGCCTCGTCCAAAACCAGGATTCTCGGATCGAATGCGAGTGCCCGAGCGAATGAGATAAGCTGCTTCTGACCTACCGAGAAGCCAGCTCCCCTTTCTCTGACGACCGTCGCAAAACCATCTGGAAGTCGATCGATAAACGCCGTTGCCCGAACTTCGCCCGCCGCCCACCTCACCCTTTCGTCAGCAATGCCGGAACTGCCCAATCTGATATTGCTTGCGATGTCGCCTGAGAAGAGAAAAACGTCCTGAAGGACCACCGCGAAGTTCTCGCGCAGCAGCTTCAGGTCCCAGAATCGAATATCTACGCCATCAAGAAGTATCTGCCCGCGCTGGATGTCGTAAAACCGCATCAGCAGGTTCGTGATGGTCGTCTTCCCGGAACCCGTATGACCGACAAGTGCAACTGATTCACCCGGCTCGACTGAGAATGAAACATCGCGAAGTACCCAGTCTTCGTTCTTGTACGCGAACCAGACATTGCGGAATTCGATCCGGCCCAGGGAACGGACCCCGGTTTCAGGCAGCTGGGCTTGCTCGGGGCTGCTGATCCCATCGGGCGTATCCACCAGCCGGAATATCCTCTCGCTGGCGACGACCGCCGCCTGAAAAATATTGTATTTGTCGCTGATGTCCTGGATCGGTTGCCAGAGCCTCTGCGTGTATTGCAGAAACGCGACGAGCGTCCCGATAGTCATCGCCTGCTGAATCACCTGCCCACCGCCATACCAGACGATCGCCGCGATTCCAATCGCCGAAATCAGATTGACCACGGGATAGAAGACGGCGAAGTAGAAGATGGTGTCGAGATTGGCCTGCAGATGCGCCGCATTGATTGAAGAGAACTGTGAGAATGCCTTTCTCTCACGGTTGAAAAGCTGGACTGTCTGCGCCCCAGAGATATGCTCCTGAGTAAATGCGTTGAGGCGCGCGATTCTCGTACGAACGGCGCGAAATCCCTCGCGAGCGCCGCGACGAAACCACGCTGTCGCCGCCACCAGCAGTGGAACTACAGTCAACGAAACCAGTGCCAGCTTCCAGTTGAAACTAAACATCAGCGCGAGCGCCGCGAAGATCAGGACAACGTCGCCCAACACCTCAACCAGACCGGAGGTGAACAGCTCGTTGAGCGCGTCAACATCGCTCGTTAACCGAGTCATCAACCGGCCGACCGGATTGTGATCGTAGTAGGCGACACTGATTGTCTGCAGTTTCCGAAAAATCTGCGCTCGCAAGTCGAACATAACCCGCTGCCCGAGGGTATTGAGCAGCACATCCTGAAAGTACCCGATGACGAGCGTCACTGCGAGCGACGCGACATACGCCACGGTCAGAAGCGTAATGCCCTCCATCGCCGTCGGGAGCGGCACTTTTCCGTCGGCTGCCGGCGCGAGATACCCATCAATCGCCCACTTCGTCAAAAGCGGCCCGATCTGTCTCACCAGATTGACGGCGATCGTCAATACGAGTGCAAGCAGGACGAGTCCGCGGTAGGGCTTGAGATAACCAAGCAGTCGTCGGGCTGCCCGGGAATCATAGAGCTTACCGAGGGGTTCTTCTTCGTGGATGTTGGCTGCAGTCTCAGACATTGATCAGCGGTACTCGGTGAACTTTGGTTCCTTATCAAGTTTCTGGACCTTCAGAAAATCCCAGGCGTCGCGATTAATGGCTGGCGAGCGTATGTAGTAGTTATGGTCATGTCCCGGGACCTCAGCCAACCGGGTGGTGAAACCCTTCGCGTTGAGCGCCGTGACAGTTGCACGGACAAGTGGCAGCGGGAAAATCGGGTCACGTGTCCCGATGCAGACATTAATCGGCACCTTTCGCGTGGCGTACTCAATCAGACTGTACTCGTCGGGCATGAGCGCCCCGGCGTGAATCGTCGCTGCAGCAAAGTACTCCGACTCAAGTAGTGCCATGCGAAGGGCAAATTCAGCACCGGCGGAATGACCAAAAAGATAGACACGTCGCGCATCGATCGGATGCTTCGCCGATAAAGTGTTGACCAGTTCGCGGAGGAACTGCGGTCCATCGACGGGCGTCCGCCAGGCTGCGGAATCGACTGCATCGGGTCCGGCGATGATGATTCCTTCGCGAGCGGCAATATCCTTCCACTTTTCCACCAGCGAGTAGCCGTTTCTCCCCGACCCATGCAGGAGCAATATCAGCGGCGCGGGCGTCGCTGAAGCAACCGACTCGGGCACGAAGAGGTAATAGGTACGATCTCTTCCACCCGAGCTGAGCTTCTCCTTTGAGACCTTTGCTTCCGCCGCCCAAGTGACGGTTGCCGCGCCGACGGCGAGCGTCAGAACTAGGACCGCGAAAGCCAGACAGCGCAACAATGTCTGTTGATTGCGATCAGCTTGCGGCAAGTTCCTCCTCAAGTAGCTGTCTTTCGGCAAGATCCGCATAGGCTCCTCCAAGAGCAATCAGTTGATCGTGAGTTCCGCGCTCGATGATCCTTCCATGATCGAGGACGCAGATCAGATCAGCGTCCTTCACCGTCGAGATCCGATGCGCGACAATGAGGGACGTTCTTTCCTTCATGACTCCTTTGAGAAGAGCCAGAATGCGCTCCTCTGTGTAAGTGTCGACGGCCGACAAGGCGTCATCAAGGATCAGTATCTGAGGTCGGCGCAGCACTGCCCGCGCGATCGCTGTCCGCTGCTTCTGCCCGCCAGAGAGCGTGATGCCGCGCTCCCCGACCAGGGTCAGGAAGCCCTTCGAAAAATCCCCAATGTCCTCGGCGAGGCCGGCGACCTCGGCTGCCTCGGTGACTTCTGCGTCGGTGGCATTGTCGACACCAAACGCGATGTTTTCATTCAGGGTCTCACTAAAGAGAAATGTCTCCTGGGTCACGTAGCCGATGCTGCGGCGCAATTGCGACAATGGCACTTCGCGGATCGGAGTGTCGTCAATAAGTACCATACCCGGCTCGGCGTCGAGCAACCGCGGCACAAGATGCATAAGCGTCGATTTTCCGGATCCCGTTCGGCCAATAAACGCCACCGTCTGTCCCGGCTCGATGACGAGATCGACGTCCTTGAGAACCTCGGGTGAGTCCGCGGTATAGCGGTAGGTCAACTGACGAAACTCGATTCTGCCGCGTATTTTCGGTAGTGTATGGACACCAGGTCCGTCAGCAATCGCGGGTTCGATGAGCATGATCTGGTGCATTCGTTTGAGGCTCGCAGTTCCACGCTGAAACAGGTTGGTGACGTATCCCATCGCTATCAGCGGCCAGATCAGTTGTTCCAGATATAGATTGAAGGCGGTAAACTCACCGATTGTCATCTCCTTCGATCCGGTCATCCTCCCGCCATACCAGAGGATGACGGCAAATCCGAGACCGATGAAGAACTGCAGCAGGGGGCGAAACACTGCTGAGAGCCGTACCAGACTTAAATTTCGCTCGACGAACTCGTGGTTGAGATTGGAGAACTCGCTTATCTCCGAGTTCTCCTGAGCGTAGGCTCGCACGACACGGACGCCCGCGAGATTCTCCTGAGCGCGCGCGCTGATCTCAGAGAAGAACTCCTGAATCCTCTCGAAACGGACGTGAATCTGCTGGCCAAAGTACTTGACCGTCAGCGAGACCAGCGGCATGGTGAGGAGCAGGACAAGCGTCAACTTGACGCTGATCAGCAGCATTAGCGGAATGATGAGCAGCACGCGAAAAAGCGTTTGCTCGCTGTACATGATTGCCGGACCAACTATCTGCCGGACAGCACCAAGATCGTTCGTCGCTCGCGCCATGAGATCACCCGTCCGGTTGTTCTGGAAGAACTCCAGCGGCAGGCGCTGCAGATGGGCATAAAAATCCTGGCGAAGGTCATATTCGATGTAGCGCGACATGTTGATCAGCGTACGGCGCTGCACAAACAGAAAGGCGCCACTAATGATACTTGCGGCGATGATCGTCAGGACCGAGCGGCGGAGGTTTGCATAGGTCACGCCCGAGGCTTGCAAATCATCGATCGCATGACCTACATACCGTGGAACGACGACACCAAACGTCACCGAGACAAACACGTAAAGCGTGCCCAGAATAAGGTGGCGACGGTATTTTCTGAGGTAGGCCAGAA
Organism: Acidobacteriota bacterium; assembly: GCA_040007555.1. GTDB lineage: Bacteria > Acidobacteriota > Blastocatellia > RBC074 > RBC074 > JANNRD01. The sequence goes on from JBDTUW010000125.1 coordinate 4,268, forward strand.
GCCAGGCACGACCGGTCGCGTATCGCAGATTGTGCGGCTGATGATTTAGATTTACTTCCGAATGCATTCTCGCTCGATTCTAACCGGCCTTGTAGCGAACGCAAAGACACAGAACGTGAACAGGAAAGCAGTCTTCAGAGAATTGGTGAAAGAAGCATCGGCTTGTGAGCGGTGCGAACGGATGGTTGGGCGCCGGGCAGTCTTGTCCGATCTCAACGGGTCCCCTGCAGCGCGAGTAATGTTGATTGCAGAGGCGCCCGGGAGAAACGGCGCCGACCGGACCCGAATACCGTTTCACGGAGATGCATCGGGTTTGACGTTCGAGAAACTGCTTGCGTCGATCGGTCTGAGTCGCAGGGAAATCTTCATCACCAACAGCGTCCTCTGCAGTCCGAGAAAGCCCAGTGGCGCCAACGACAAGCCGACGCGAGTGGAGCTCTCCAATTGCTCGGGATTTCTGAGGCGCCAGATTGAGATGATCGATCCACAGGTGATCGTCACGCTTGGGGCGGTTGCGTTGCAAACCCTCAAGCGAATCGAGCCGCACGCCTTTGCACTGAAAACTCACGCGGCACACATTCTGAAGTGGAACTCAAGACTGCTGGTTCCGCTTTATCACCCGAGTCCACAGGTGATCGCTGCCGTAAGGCCACTCGCCGCCCAGATCGCGGATTTTGCGGCGGTGCGCGCGGCGCTGATTCAGGCAGGTGAAAGGACCTAAAGGACTAGAGACGGCAGGGACTGCAACGACCAAGCGGGCTTAAGAAACAGATTCCAATTGAAGGCTGCCCCCTCGGTAGCAGTTCTTGCAGTCCCTGCTGTCCTTGCAGTCCTTGCGGTCCCTGCAGTCCTTGAGTCCCTACTGTCCCTGTCGTCCCTGCGGTCCTCTCCGAGCTTCTCCACACTTCTGCAATCACATCCAGTACGCGTGCACATCCTTCCGCGGCCCGGCGCGCCAACCCCTAACCACTCCGCCCCTCTCCCGAAAAATTATTTGCCACCAATATTCTCGGTCAACGTTTCTACAACATCCAGAGTAGTGCTTAACGAGAGAGCGAGGAGGAGAGCGCATGCCGGGCGAGGCCACAGGAATTGGGCTCATGCCGCAACAACTGAAGGTGGACGACGAGACGCCAATCACGCGATTGATTGTGCGGGCTCAAAGTGGCGACACCACGGCTTTTGATGAACTTATGATTGCCCACGAGCGCCGTGTCGTCGCCATTGCCTGGAGGATGCTCGGAAACCGCGAAGAGGCACGCGACGCCGCTCAGGAGACGTTTCTGCGCGTCTACCGGCATCTTCACGGGTTCGATTCGGGTCGCGATTTCTCGGGATGGCTCTACCGCATCGTTGTCAACGTCTGCCGCGATCAGGCTCGCAAACGGGGGAGGCTCTCGTTGACTAACGATAAAAACGAGGTCTCCGCCCTGGCCGGCGACCACGATGTTGAGGCAGACGCAATCCGCACTCAACAGCGAGCGCTGGTCGTGAGGGCGCTCGCGACACTTTCGCAAAAGGAGCGCGCCGCCCTTGTGCTGCGCGACCTCGAAGGACTCGCCACCGAAGAGGTGGCACGCATTCTCGGGTCGAGCCCGACAACTGTCAGATCTCAGATCAGTTCGGCCCGAGTCAAGATCAAAGAGTTCCGGGATCGATGGCTACAACCCGGGCGAAAGGAGCGATAGGCATGACTTGCACACACATACAGGACCTGCTGCCGCTGTTTACTGGAGGTGATCTTTCACTTCAAAAGGCTGACTCGGTACGCGCTCATCTCTTCGCCTGTCAGGACTGCAGCAGCGCGGCTGCAGATTACGAAGCGAGTCAATCGTGGCTTTCTTCTTCAAGCAAACCGAATTTCGACGATCTGTTCTTTGAGAGCCTACGCGAATCGGTCTGGCGTGACATCAGAACGGAAGCAAATGCGGCACCGCGAGCTTCTGCGTGGACGTGGCTCCTGGCAACCGTGACGCTTGCGCTTCTTTGTGCCGGCGTGTTCATTGCCAGACGCGACGCCAGTCGCGGGAAAGGGACACAAATTCAGCCGCCAATCGTTGGGGAGGAGGCACACCGCGTGGGGCCGTCAGATTCATCCGGCGCCAGGGAGCCATCGCCTAAGACGATCGAGACTCGGAGGACCAGGGGCAGCATGTCAAACGTGAAACGGTTGCACGTGCTGACAACTCGATGGGAACCAGGTCTCCCTGAACTCCCCTCGATGCGGAATCACCTGGTAGAAGCGATTCCGCTCACTCCGCTGATCCCAATGACGGTACTGGGCACGTTCGTCTTGACGGCATCCTCCAACCGACTGCCGGTTGAGACGAGTCCGGTTTTGCGCCGGATGGAGATTCAAACGTCAGATCCGACAGTTCGCATCATCTGGCTCGTCGCAGAGGAAACCCCGAGGCCGCTCGTCGATCTCGATCTCGATATCAATATCAATGAATGATTAACGAATAATCGACCGTAAAGACACTATCGATACTCTGGAGGAAGGTAATGACAGTTAAGAAACTAATCGTGGGAACAATGCTTTTGATGGCTGTGTCGGTCTCTGGCCACGCACAAACCCCGGCTCAGCAGGAGGAGAAGCCGAAGGCTGAATCGCGGTCGCCCTATCGCGTGGTTGTCTTCGATGTCAAGCATCGGAATCCAAATGCATTGGCCGCGGCACTTGTCGGGAGCGGAGCCCCGGGAACTCAGATCATTCCGAACCGCGAATTGAAGACGATCACGGTGCGCGACTATCCGGAAAACATTCTGGTCATCGGCGAGGCGATAAAGAGGTTCGACATACCTGCGCCCGACATTACGGCCGTCCCGGACAGCCTGGAATTGCAGCTGCATCTTATCGCCGCGTCTCAAACACCGAGTGATAAGGCGTCCGCCCCGGTTGCGCTCGAGAAGGCAATACAACAGATGAAGGCAACGTTAAAGTACGCAGACTATCGATTTCTGACAACGCTCTCCAGCCGTGTAATTGACGGGGGCTCGATTCACGGAAACGGCTTTATCAACCCGCCGTTTGCCGTCGCCGGGTCGAATCTCAAATCGAGTTACAAATATGCGTTGCAGCAAGTCCGGATCATTACCGATGCGGCCGGCAAGGAGGCATATCAGATCAAGCGATTCGCGTTCGAGATCTCCGTGCCCATCGCTTCTCCAAATCCAGGAACTGGGCCCCAGCTCCAGAACGTTGGAATTGAAACTGAGCTCAGCCTTCGCGAAGGGGAAACTGCCGTGGTCGGGACCGCCAACGTTGGTGGCTCTGACGAAGCTATTATCGTGGTCGTCACCGCGAAGAAAGTGAAGTAAGATGCCGAGGGTCACCTTAAACCTGCCGCTGACTCGAGCGGCAATCACGTCCTCAAGTTCCGAGGGAACGCCGTGTTGAACCTCAAGAAACTGGCATTTGTTTTGACCACTATGATCACGATGGCAAGCGGCGCATTCACTCAGGATGCGCCGCGGCCGCTTCCGGTGCCTCTCTGGCCCACAGGCGCGCCGGGAGCGAAGGGCGGGGAGCCAACGGACATCCCCACCATCTCGATCTACCAGCCTCCTCCCGACAAGGCGACGGGCGCTGCGATTGTCGTCTGTCCGGGCGGCGGCTATGGACATCTTGCTGATCATGAAGGTCACACGGTCGCTGTCTGGCTGAACCAGCTTGGAATTACCGCGGCGGTCCTGAAATACCGACTTGGACCGCGCTACCAGCATCCGAGCATGCTTCAAGACGCACAACGTGCGATCAGGTTAATGCGTTCACAATCCTCAAGCTGGCGGGTTGACCCACAACGGATAGGGATTATGGGTTTTTCCGCGGGCGGGCACCTGGCCTCGAGCGCCGCGACCCATTTCGATGATGGTAAACCCGCATCACAGGATCCGGTCGAACGCGTCAGCAGCCGGCCCGATGTGGTCATTCTGGCATATGCAGTGATTACAATGGGCGCTCGCTACACTCATCAGGGCTCGCGGCGCAACCTCCTCGGAGAGACGCCGACAGCTGAGTTGGTCGATCAACTTTCAAACGAAAAGCAGGTCTCGTCGCGAACGCCTCCAGCATTTCTTTTTCACACGGAGGATGACGCGGCCGTGCCGGTTGAAAACAGCCTGCTCTTTGCGGCTGCGTTGCGAGCCGCCAAAGTTCCCTACGAGCTTCACATCTACGAACACGGGCGCCATGGCGTCGGCCTTGCTCAGAGCGAAGCAGCTTTGAAAACGTGGCCCGGCCTTCTCGAGGTGTGGCTGCGCAGTCACAACTTTGCAAAGGGGTAGTCGGCAGGGGTCAGGGATGAGGGATCAGTGGCGCGCTGACAAATGCGAAGAACGAAGCCTCGCGCATCGGCGATCATTTGGCTGCGATCGAGAATGGACCTCGGCG